>NZ_JBIUUS010000008.1:0-262701 GCF_044742585.1 Kitasatospora sp. NPDC087861 | reverse complement strand
CCGGTGCCTGGAGACGGGCACGCCGGGTGCGGGAGGCGGTCCGGGAAAACCCACTGGTGGCAACACCAGCAGGGCGTCCCGGGCCGACCTCACAACTTCGTGTGTGACCCGGCGACGCTGATCGTGGCGTTCGACCGGGTCGCGGGGAACCAGGGCGCGCGCACGCCGGGTATCGACGGCCTTACGGTCGCCGACGTCGCGGAGCAGGTGGGCGTGCCCGGGTTCCTGGACGACCTGCGGGCCGGTCTCAAGGACGGCTCGTTCCGACCGCTGCCGGTGCGGGAACGCCAGATCCCGAAACCGGGCGGGTCCGGGAAGGTCCGCAAACTCGGGATTCCGACGATCGCGGACCGGGTCGTCCAGGCGGCGCTGAAACTGGTGCTGGAGCCGATCTTCGAGGCGGAGTTCCTGCCGTGCTCGTACGGTTTCCGGCCCAAGCGGCGTGCCCAGGACGCGATCGCTGAGATCCACCACTTCGGCACCCGCGGCTACCGCTGGGTGCTGGACGCGGACATCGAGGCGTGCTTCGACTCGATCGACCACGGGGCCCTCATGGACCAGGTGCGCCTTCGGGTGAAGGACAAACGCGTCCTGGCGCTGGTCAAAGCGTTCCTGAAAGCCGGGATCCTCACCGAACTCGGCGACTACCAGGGCACAGTGACCGGCACGCCGCAGGGCGGGATCTTGTCCCCGCTGCTGGCCAACATCGCCCTGAGCGTGCTCGACGAGCACGTGATGGCGCCGTGGAAGCCAGGCGGGGTGATGTCGACCCGCGGCAAGCGCGACTACCGGCACACCAAGGGGCGACCGACGTGGCGGCTGGTCCGCTACGCGGACGACTTCGTCGTCTTGGTGCACGGCGCGCGCGAGCACACTGAAGCGCTGCGCGAAGAGGTCGCCGTCGCGCTGGCTCCGCTCGGGTTGCGGCTGTCACTGGCCAAGACCCAAGTGGTCCACATGAGCGACGGGTTCGACTTCCTCGGCTTCCGCATCCGGTGGAAGCGCAAGAGGGGGACGAACAAGTGGTACGTCTACACCTTCATCGCGGCCCGGCCCGTCCGGACGCTGAGGGCGAAGATCCGTGCCCTGACGCACAAGACATCGCAGCAGGACTTCGCGTCGGTTCTGACCAGGCTCGGTCAGATCATGCGCGGATGGGCCAACTACTTCAAGTACGCCGTGGCCAAACGCATCTTCAGCAAGTTGGATGACTTCACCTGGTGGAGGCTGGTCCACATGCTGCGGGCGCGCCACGGCTGGAACTGGGGACAGGTCCGCCGACACCTCGCCGCCTCCGGGCGGTGGAGGATCGCGGCGGACGGGGTCGAGTACTTCCGGATCGAGGGTGTGTCGGTCTCCCGCTACACCTACCGGGGCAACAAGATCCCAACCCCGTGGCCCCCTGCGAACCCCGCCTGACGGCAGGAACCGTGGAGAGCCCGGTGCGGCGAGAGTCGCACGCCGGGTTCGGAGAGCGGTCCGGGGAAACGGACCGGGAGCAATCCCGGCACCGCGCCCCGGGCCGACTCACCAAACGGATGCGGCGGAGGGTGGCGCGGCGGAGCAGGGTGTTGAAGTGCCGGGTGAGGGTGGCTCCCTCGATCGGGGAGCCGTCGGGCCGGGTGAAGACGTAGCCGCTGTTCTTCCAGCCGATGCCCGCCGCTTCGCGTTCCTGTCGCTGCCGGGTGGCGGTGCTCTTCCAGGGAGCGCAGGCATTCGGTGGGCAGGGCGATGCGCCGTTCCGAGCTCTGTGTCTTGGTCGGCAGGGCGGTCCGGCCGCTGGAGTTGGTGCGCTGGAGGGTGCGGCGGATACTGGCGGTTCCGCCGGCCAGGTCGAGGTCTTCCCAGTGCAGGCCGAGGAGTTCGCCCTTGCGAAGCCCGGTTCGGAGGGCCAGTTCGAACAGAGCGTGCAGGCGGTGCCCCTGCATGGTGGAGAGGAAAGTGCGGGCTTCGTCGGCGGTGAGGGGTTCGAAGCGGCGGGGCCGGGGCGTGCCAGTGCGGACGTTGCGGGCGACGTTGCGCGGGATCTCTTCCTCGCGCACCGCGTGCTCCAGGGCGGACTTGAGCACGGAGTGGACGTAGGCCAAGGTCGGCGGGGAGAGGTGCTTGGGGCATCACTTCCCAACGACTCAGCACTGCGGCTGGTCGCGGGTGGTGTCGAGGCCGCGCGCGCAGCACTGGCAGGTGGTGCGGAGCTGGTTGAGCCAGGCGCGGACGTCCTTGGCGGTGAGTTTGGAGAGCTTCTTCTTGCCGAGGCCAGGGGTGAGGTAGAGCCGGGCGACGGCGGTGTAGCGGGTGTGGGTGTTGTCGCGGAGCCGGTGGACGGTGGCGGTCTCCAGCCGGTAGGTCAGGTATGCGCCGACGGCGCCGCGTTGGTTCCCGATAGTGGGAGCGGCGTCCGGTTTCGCAACTCCGGATGT
The DNA here is from genome assembly GCF_044742585.1 of Kitasatospora sp. NPDC087861. Classification (NCBI taxonomy): domain Bacteria; kingdom Bacillati; phylum Actinomycetota; class Actinomycetes; order Kitasatosporales; family Streptomycetaceae; genus Kitasatospora; species Kitasatospora sp. NPDC087861. The sequence goes on along the minus strand of NZ_JBIUUS010000008.1, from coordinate 260,281 downwards.
GATGCCCGCGAATAGCCCGAGGGCGCTGGCCTGTACTTCACCAGGCGGTGGGGTCGGTCCAGGCGGTGAGGGTGCGGCGGGTGGCGAAGCGGCGCTCCCGGCCGGTCAGGGGGTCGGTGAACTCGATGGAGGAGGCGAGGAGTTGGAGGGGGCGGCGGAAGTCGTCCGGGGCGGGTTCGGGGAGGACCAGGGGGTAGACCGGGTCGCCGAGGATCGGGATGCCGAGGCCGCTCATGTGCAGGCGCAGTTGGTGGGTGCGGCCGGTGAGGGGCCGTAGGCGGTAGCGGGCGAGGCCGTCGCGGTGGTCGAGCAGGTCGATCCGGCTCTCGCTGTTCGGCGGCGCGTCGATCTCCCGGGCCGCGATCACCCCGCGCTCCTTGATGATGTGGCTGCGCACGGTGCGCGGCAGGTCCAGCGTCGGGTCGTGCGGGGCGATCGCCTGGTACTCCTTGCGGACCAGCCGGTCGTGGAAGAGGGTCTGGTAGGCGCCGCGGTCCTGGGGGCGGACCACGAACATGGCCAGGCCGGCGGTGAGCCGGTCGAGCCGGTGCGCGGGGCTGAGCGCGGGCAGGTCGAGGCTGTGCCGCAGCCGGGACAGCGCCGTCTCGACGACGTGCCGGCCGCGCGGGGTGGTGGCCAGGAAGTGCGGCTTGTCGACGACGACCAGGTGCTCGTCGCGGTGCAGCACCTCCAGCTCGAAGGGGACGCGGACCTCCTCGGGGAGGTCCCGGTAGAACCACAGGTGCGCGCCGGGCCGGAACGGCTCGTCCGAGGCGACCGGGCCGTGCTCGCCGACGATCTCCCGGCCGCTCAGCGCCGCGTCGATCCGCCCGGCGGACACGGTCGGCAGGCGCTCGACCAGGTAGGCGCGGACGGTCGGCCAGGGGCCCTCGGGCGGCAGCCGCAGGTGCACCGGGTCCACGCCGTGGCGCTGCGGGAGGGGGGAGGTCGGGCGGCGGCTCTTGCGTCTCATCTCCCGGCCCAGCCTAGTGCGCCTGCCCACGGCGGCTTCGCCCCAGGTGCCACCTCGGGTGCCGCCCGAGGCCGCCCGAGGTGCCACCCGAGGTGCCGCCCGCGGGGAGCGCGGAGGACAGTGGACGGTAGGTCGCCTATCCGCCGGGAGCAGCCGGGAGGACATGTGAGCGCAGACGGCCCGGACGGTGTGCCGCCACTGCACCTGCCGCGGCGTACCCGACTGCTGCTGGTCTGCGCCTTCGCGCTGATGGTCGCCGCCGTGGTGGCCGACCTGGTGACCGGGCCCGGGACGACCCTGTCCCCCGTGCTGGCGGTGGCGCCGGTGCTGGCCGGGGCGACCACCCGTACCGCCCGGGTGCCGCTGGCCGCCGGCGGCATCGCCGTGCTGGCGGTCGGGCTGCTGGAGTCGACCAACAGCGATCTGCCGAACGAGGTGCACGTCACCGCGCTGATCACGGTGCTCGCGGCGACCCTGGCCAGCGCGGCCAACGTCGTCCTGGTCGCGGCCCGGGAGCGGGAGCTCTTCCAGGTACGGACGGTGGCCGAGGCGGCTCAGCGGGCCCTGCTGCGGCCGCCGCCGGAGCGGATCGGCGGGCTGCGCACCGCCGTGCGCTATGTCGCGGCGGCGGCCGAGGCGCGCATCGGCGGGGACCTGTACGCCGTGGTGGAGAGCGGCTACGGCGTGCGGGTCCTGCTCGGCGACGTGCAGGGGCACGGGCTGCCGGCCGTGGAGACGGCGGCCGACGTCCTGGGGGTGTTCCGCGCGGCGGCCCGGACCGAGCCCGACCTCGGACGGCTGGCCGAGCGGTTGGACGAGGCGCTCGCCGCCCGCCCGGGCGAGGGGCGCTTCGCCACCGCGCTGCTGCTGACCGTGCCGCCGGGGAAAGGGCCGGTCCGCTTCGTCAACTGCGGCCACCCGGAGCCGCTGCTGCGCCGCGGCGGCCGGGTGCGCGAGCTGGCGCCGCCGTACGCCGCGCCGCCGCTCGGGTTGCTGGGGCTGACCGGCGGCGGGTATCCGACGGGTCGCTTCGAGCCGCTGTCGGGGGACCTGCTCCTCCTCTACACCGACGGGGTCACCGAGGCCCGGGACGCCCAGGGGCGGTTCTACCCGCTGGAGGAGCGGCTGCCGGGGCTGCCCGCGGCGAGTCCGGCGGACCTGCTGGACGCGCTGCTCGCGGACGTCGACGGCTGGATCGGCGACGCCGGGCTGACGGACGACGCGGCGCTGCTGGCGATCCGCTGGGAGCACTGAGCCCCCGGCGGGGCGGCGACGCCCGGGCGATTGTCAGTGCCGTATGCAAGGCTCGGTGCACGGTCGGCGGGGTACCGGTTGGCCGCGGATGGATCGTGAAACGGATCGTCGAGGGGACAGCGCCATGGGGACCAGGGCCAGCGGGGCGTTCGAGGTGACCACGTTCGAGCCGGTGGAGACGGAGCAGCGGGAGGGCGCCGGCTTCGGCCGGATCCGGCTCGCCAAGACCTTCACGGGCGGACTGTCGGGCACCAGCGAGGTGCGAATGCTCTCCGTCGCGGGGCCCTCCGGAAGCCCAGCCTCGTACGTCGCGGTGGAGCACGTGACCGGCGAGCTGGACGGACGGAAGGGCTCGTTCGTGCTCCAGCACGCGGCGTGGGACACCAGCGGCACGACCATACGCGTGGTGCCGGGCACCGGGGCGGGCGAGCTGGCCGGGCTCACCGGCGAGTTCCACCTGACCGTCCACGAGGGCGGCGCGCACACCTACGTCCTGGAGTACGAGCTGGGCTGATCACCCCGTCTCCCCCGCACGCCGCGTGCCGCACGCACCGGGCGGTCGTCCGCGCTGTCACGATGATGCGATCAGTGCACGATCGACATCGGAGGGTGGCGCATGCCCGGTACGCGGATGCCCGGTACAGCGGTGGCACCAGTGACAGCCTCGGCAACGGCCTCCGTCACGGAGGTGGTCGACCGGCTGCGGGAGATCGGGGCGGCGCTGCCCGCGACGGACGGGGTGGCGGTCTTCAACCGGCTCTACCTCACCGTCACCGAGGCCGTCCGTCACCGGCTCGGCGGCTCGTACTTCACCGATCCGGCGGCGATGGCCGAGCTGGACGCGGTGTTCGCCGGGCGCTACCTGCTGGCCGTGGCCGCCGACGCGGCCGGGCAGGAGCCCCCCGCCTGCTGGCGGCCGCTGTTCGCGCTGCGCGCCCACCCGGGTGTGCACCCGCTGCAGTTCGCCCTGGCCGGCATGAACGCCCACATCCAGCACGACCTGCCGCTCGCCGTCGTGGACACCTGCCTCCGCCGGGGCTGCGAGCCGGACGGGCTGGCGGAGGACTACCACCGGATCAACGGACTGCTGGCGGAGGTGGAGACGGCCGTCCGGGAGCAGCTGATGCCCGGCCCGGACCTGCTGGAGCGCGCCGAGCCGCTCACCCACCTGCTCGGTGCCTGGTCCGTGGAGGCCGCCCGCGAGGGGGCGTGGGCCGCCGTCCAGGCGCTCTGGGAGCTGCGCGCGGTGCCGGGCGCCGCGCGGGCCTTCGCCGCCGCGCTGGACGGCTCGGTCGGGCTGCTCAGCCACGCCCTGCTGCTCCCGCTCGGGCTGCACCCGGCGACGAACGCACTGGGCAGGGACGCACTGAGCACAGCGGACGCACCGGGCATACAGGACACACCAGACACACCGGACAAGGACGCCGCGGACAAGGACACACCGGACAGGACGGACGCCCCAGGCGAGGCGGCCACCCCGAACACACCGGCCGGCCGGCTCCCCGAGGCGAGGAACCGGCCGGCCGGTGAACGATCGACCGGCGAAGGAGCGGGCGCTCAGGCCCGGCCCGATCAGGCCCAGCTGGAGTGCAGCGGCTTGCCCTCGGCGTAGCCGGCCGCGCTCTGGACGCCCACGATCGCCTTCTCGTGGAACTCCTCCAGGGTGTTGGCGCCCGCGTAGGTGCAGGAGCTGCGCACGCCGGCCACGATCGAGTCGATCAGGTCCTCGACGCCCGGACGGGCCGCGTCGAGGAACATCCGGGAGTGCGAGATGCCCTCCTCGAACAGCGCCTTGCGGGCCCGGTCGTACGAGGAGTCCTGGGAGGTGCGGTTGCTGACGGCACGGGCCGAGGCCATGCCGAAGCTCTCCTTGTACTGGCGGCCGTCGGCGGCGGTCTGCAGGTCGCCCGGGGACTCGTAGGTGCCGGCGAACCAGGAGCCGATCATCACGTTGGAGGCGCCGGCGGCCAGCGCCATCGCGACGTCACGCGGGTGGCGGACGCCGCCGTCGGCCCACACGTGCTTGCCGAGCCGGCGCGCCTCGGCGGCGCACTCCAGCACGGCGGAGAACTGCGGGCGGCCGACGCCGGTCATCATCCGGGTGGTGCACATGGCGCCCGGGCCGACGCCGACCTTGAGGATGTCGGCGCCCGCCTCGACCAGGTCGCGGACACCGGCGGCGGAGACCACGTTGCCGGCCACGATCGGGATCTGCGGGTTCAGGCCACGCACCGCGCGCAGCGCGCTGATCATCGACTCCTGGTGGCCGTGCGCGGTGTCCACCACCAGCACGTCGGCGCCGGCCTCGATCAGGGCCGCGGCCTTGCCGGCGACATCGCCGTTGATGCCGACGGTGGCGGCGATCCGCAGCTTGCCGTCGCCGTCCACGGCCGGGGTGTACAGGGTGGCGCGCAGCGCGCCCTTGCGGGTGAGGATGCCGACCAGTCGGCCCTCGCCGTCGACCACCGGGGCGAGCTTGCGGTGCGCCTCGGTGAGCTTGTCGAAGGCGGTGCGCGGGTCGATGCCCTCGTCCAGCAGCAGCAGGTCGCGGGACATCACGTCGGCGAGGCTGGTGAAGCGGTCCACGCCCTGGCAGTCGGAGTCGGTGACCACGCCGACCGGCTTGCCGTCCTCGACGACCACGAGGGCGCCGTGCGCGCGCTTGGGCAGCAGCGACAGCGCCTCGGCGACGGTGGCGCCCGGGGCGAGGGTGATCGGGGTGTCGTGCACCAGGTGGCGCTGCTTGACCCAGGAGACGACCTCGGCGATGACCTCGGTCGGAATGTCCTGCGGGATGGCGACCAGGCCGCCGCGGCGGGCGACGGTCTCGGCCATCCGGCGGCCCGCGATGGCGGTCATGTTGGCGACGACCAGCGGGATGGTGGTGCCGGTGCCGTCGTGGGAGGAGAGGTCTACGGCCTGCCGGGAGCCCACGGCGGAACGGCTGGGGACCATGAAGACGTCGTCGTACGTGAGGTCGTACGAGGGCTTGAGGTCGTTCAGGAAGCGCATGAAGGGGGCTCTCTGGCTGGGAGAAATTACACCTCGGGTGCGGTTGCGGCTCTGCCGCCGGGCGCACTCGGGCGCCCGGCACCCAGCATTCGATTCTCCGGGACATTGGGATCAAAAGCCAGTTCGAGGCCCATTGCTGGCACTGTACACAAACCATGATCAATGCTCCGCGCGTAGACTTGGATGATCATCCAAAAGGCTCGGCTTTCGCCGTGGCCGGCGCCGCTCCCGTAGCATTCACGCGGTAACGGCGAGGCGAGCGGGAAGCGGCGACAGGCATGACGGCGGGCGTGGACATCAAGCAGGACCAGGGCGGCACGGACACCGAGGAGGAGATCGACTACGGTCCCGGCCTCGACCCCGAGCGGCTGAAGCTCTGCCTGGACGTGCTCGCCGAGCTCGACCAGCTGCACGTCGACCACCCGGACGCGATCACCGTCCGCCAGGCCGTCGGCGGCATATTCCGCACCCTCAAGCAGCGCCGCCGCCAGGAGACCCGCGCCCGCAAGACCGCGAACGACCGCGAGGTCACCGCCCGCACCGCCACCGGCGCGCCCACCCGGATCGACGACGAGACCGCCGGCGCCTTCGGCCTCACCACCATCACCACCACCGAGATCGCCGGCATCCTGGAGCGGCCGCGCTCCTGCTACACGTGCAAGGGCCGGTACGTCGAGGTCGACGCCTTCTACCACAACCTGTGCCAGGCCTGCGCGGCCAAGAACCGGGCCCGCCGCGACGCCCGGGCCGACCTCACCGGCAAGCGCGCGCTGCTCACCGGCGGCCGGGCCAAGATCGGTATGTACATCGCGCTGATGCTGCTGCGCGACGGCGCCCACACCACCATCACCACGCGCTTCCCCAACGACGCGATCCGCCGCTTCACGGCGATGCCGGACAGCGCCGACTGGATCCACCGCCTCAAGGTCATCGGCATCGACCTGCGCGACCCGGCCCAGGTCATGGCGCTCGCCGACGAGGTCGCCGCCGACGGCCCGCTGGACATCCTGATCAACAACGCCGCGCAGACCGTACGCCGCCCGCCGGAGTCCTACCGCGAGCTGATCGCCGCCGAGTCCGCGCCGCTGCCGGCCGGCGCGCTGCCGCAGGCCACCACCATCGGCCGCTTCGGCAGCGGCAGCGTCGACCTGCCCGCCCTCCCCCACCAGGCGGGCGGCGACACCCAGCGGATGGCCGCCGAGGACGTCACCTCCCTCGCGCTCGTCACCGGCTCCGCGACGCCCGCCCGGATCGAGGCCGGCACCGCGATCGACGCCGGCGGCCTGGTGCCCGACCTCGCGCCCACCAACAGCTGGGTGCAGACCGTCAACGAGGTCGGCCCGGTCGAGCTGCTGGAGGTCCAACTCTGCAACTCCACCGCGCCGTTCATCCTGATCAGCCGGCTGCGCCCGGCGATGGCCGCCTCCGCGTCCCGTCGCAAGTACGTGGTCAACGTCTCCGCCATGGAGGGCGTGTTCCAGCGCGGCTACAAGGGCGCCGGCCACCCGCACACCAACATGGCCAAGGCCGCGCTCAACATGCTCACCCGCACCAGCGCACACGAGATGTTCGAGTCCGACGGCATCCTGATGACCGCCGTCGACACCGGCTGGATCACCGACGAGCGGCCGCACCCGGACAAGATGCGCCTCGCGGACGAGGGCTTCCACGCCCCGCTCGACCTGGTCGACGGCGCGGCCCGGGTGTACGACCCGATCGTCCGCGGCGAGCTCGGCGAGGACCTGTACGGCTGCTTCCTGAAGGACTACGAGCGCTCCAACTGGTAATCCCCGATCCCCGCGAAGGAGATGGCGAAGTGACCACCGCACCGCTGCTCGGCGCCGGCATCATCGTGCCCACCGGAGACGGCCGGGTGCTGATCGGCCGGCGCACCACCGCCGGTGAGCCGCCCACCTGGAGCCTGCCCGGGGGGAAGGTCGACCCCGGCGAGTCCTTCGAGCAGACCGCGGCCCGCGAACTCGCCGAGGAGACCGGCATCGTGCTGCCCGCCGAGCGGATGCGGGTGCTCGCCCTCCTGCTCGACCACGAGCTCGGCCGTCCCCGGCTCACCGCCGCCGTGCTGGCGCCGCCGAGCCTGGCCGAGGCCGTCGTCACCGAGCCGCACGCCTGCGGCGGTTGGGAGCGCTTCCCGCTGGACGCGCTGCCCGAGCCGATGTTCTACCCGTCCGCGCTGGTGCTCGGCAGCTGGCTTCCCCGACTGTCCCCGGTCGTTCGGGCCGGGACGAACGCGTACCCCGTCGCCCCCTGAGGACGACGGGGTATACGGCGCATACGGGGCAGCCTGCGGCGGATCAGCCGTTGCGGGCGGCCTCCGGCCCGGTGATCCGTTTCAGCAGCGGCAGCGTCGAGGCGATGATGCCCAGCGAGGCGACCAGCCCGAAGGCCGTCAGCCCGTAGTACGGCGCACCCGGCGACACCAGGCCGTACTGCATCTGCGCCTTGAGGAACATCGCCGCCGCCGTGAAGCCCGTCCCGATCGCGATCGCCGACACCACCAGCAGTGGCAGCGCGCTCTCCAGCCCGATCACCCGTTGCAGCAGCCGCAGCGGCGCCCCGGTGAGCCGCAGCATCGCGAACGGGCGGCGGCGGTCGGAGAGTCCGGCCACCACGCTCACCGCGAGGCTGCACCCGGCGATCGGCAGGGTGGTCAGCAGGACCACGTTCGCGAGCTGGCGCCAGCCCTGGAGCTTCTTCTGCCCCTCGGAGCTCCAGTCCTCGGCCATCCGGGCCGCGTACCCCGGGAACCGCTCGGTGAAGAGGGTCCGCAGCTGCTCCTTGGCCGTCGTGGAGCCGTCGGTGGTCGCGTAGATCATCCGTACCGGGAGCCGGGCCACCTCATCGGCGGAGACCGACGCCGCCGGCCACTCCTTGTCCGGGTTCGCCTGCAGGTCGAGGAGCTGGTTCCGGTCGACGGCCGCAACGGCGGCCCCGGGCGCGCAGTGGCCGACCACGGGGACCTGCGCGAGCTCCGAGCAGCGCACCAGGGTGGGCACGAGCCGTGCACGGCCCAGCTGGTACGCGCCGATCCCGGCCGGGTTGTCGTGCACCAGCGCCATCCCCTCGAACCCGGGGACGGCCCGGGCCCGCGCCACCACCGCGTCGGGCACCGTCGGGAGCAGCGTCCCGCTCTCCGGGCCGCCCAACGGGGTGTCCACGACCGCCTTGCGGACCTCCGGAGCGCCGTTGAGCGCGCCCTGGTTCGCGTTGATGGTGCCCATGATGCTCAGGGTCGCGGTCGTCACGAACAGGGCCAGCACCAAGCCGGCCACCGAACGGAAGCCCGCCCTCGGGTCGTCCCCCAGTCGACGCATGGCGATCAGCGAGGCCGGACGGCTGGTCCGCCGGGCCACCCCCCGAGAGACCGCCATGGTGAGCCACGGCCCGGAGATCACCAGACCGAGCATCACCAGGACGAAGCCGGTGAGGTAGGCCGCCGACTGCCCGTTGGTGGTCGCCGGGCGGTTGCCGACGAAGTAGCCGAGCTCGCCGAGACCGGCCAGCAGCGGGGCCAGCCGCCAGGCGCTCGGCGGCTTCGGGGTGACCCGCCGGGAGACCCCGAGCGGTGAGATGGTGACCCGGCGCAGCGCGAACCGGGCGGCGAGCGCGGCCACCACCGGCACGCCCAGCGCCACCCCCGCCGCCTGCACCGGACCCAGGCTCAGGTCCCCGACGAAGAAGCGGTCGCCGGTGAAGGGCACGCCGGCCATCACCGGCCGCAGCGCGAAGTACACGCCGAAGCCGAGGACGGTACCGGCCACGGCGGCGACCGTGGACTCCACCGCCGAGATCACCGACACCTGGCCCGGCGTCGCACCCACCAGGCGCATCGCGGCGTAGCGCTGCTCACGGGTGGCGGCGGACAGCCGGGTCGCGGTGCCGATGAAGATCAGCACCGGGAAGATCAGTGCCCCGGCCACCACGGTGAGCACCAGGACCATCGCGTCGCCGTGCACGCCCGCGCCGTAGCAGTCGTTGTCGCACTCGGCGGGCAGCACGGCGGCGATGGTCGTGACGGTGGTGGCCCTCGGCAGGGCCTGGACCTCGTCCACGGTGCGGCCCACGACCACCGCCAGGGTGTCCGGGGAGGGCAACGCGTCGTCGCCGATGGTGCCGGCCGGCCGGCCCGGGAAGCGGTCGCCCAGCTCGACGGCCGGGACCTCGCTCAGCAGCTTCTCCAGGGCGGGCGAGGCGTAGTACTCGCCGGCGGCCGGCAGCCTGCCCAGGCCGGGCGGCACCGGCGAGGTGGGCCCGGTGGGGGCGACCTCGGCCAGGAAGACGCTCTTCCCCCGGAAGTAGTCCATCCGGGCGCCCCACCAGAGCGGGTCCGCCGTGGCGGCCGCGGTCGCGCCCTTGACGCCCGTGTTCATCCAGAACTGCCGCTCGTTGGCCCGGCCGATGGCATGGACACTGGCCAGTGTCGAGAGCAGCAGCCCGACGCCGATCGCGACGGCCGCCGCGATCATCAGCAGCCGGGCGACGGCCTCCCGGCCGCCGCTCACCGCCAGCCGGAGCGAGAAGCGGATCACGAGGCCACCGACCCGGTGGAGAGCGCACGGGCCTGGCCGTCGCGGACGATCGCCTCGCGGTCGGCGTAGGCGGCCACCCGCGGCTCGTGGGTGACCAGGATGACGGTGGTGCCCTGCTCGCGGGCCGAGTCGACCATCAGCTCCATCACCTGCTCGCCGGTCAGCGAGTCCAGCGCGCCGGTCGGCTCGTCCGCGAACAGCACCTGCGGACGGGCCACCAGGCCGCGGGCCAGCGCCACCCGTTGTGCCTGACCGCCGGACAGTTCGCCGGAGCGGCGCTGCTCCAGGCCGTCCAGGCCCAGCCGGGCGAACCACGGCCGGGCCTCGGCCAGCGCGGCGGCCCGGCGCACGCCGTTCAACAGCAGCGGCAGAGCGACGTTCTCCTCGGCCGTCAACTCCGGGACCAGCTGGCCGAACTGGAAGACGAAGCCGAACTTGTCCCGGCGCAGGGCGCTGCGCTGCGCCTCCGGCATCGCGTCCAGACGCCGCCCGTTGAACAGCACCTCGCCCGCGTCGGGCACCAGGATGCCGGCCAGGCAGTGCAGTAACGTCGACTTGCCCGAGCCGCTCGGGCCCATGATGGCGAGCACCTCGCCGGCCTCGACGGACAGGTTCGCCCCGCGCAGGGCGGGGGTCTCTCCGAAAGCGAGGGCGACGTCGCGGGCCTCGATCACCGCGGTCATGAGCGCACCGCCTCGGCCAGCGCGTCCAGGCGGGCGGTGGTGAGGTCGATCCAGCGCAGGTCGGCGTCCAGGTGGAACAGGCCGTGGTCGGCGAGCAGCGCGTCCACCAGGGCGCCGGTGCGGCGCAGTTCGGTGAGCTCGCGCATCCGGCGCAGGTGGGCGGCGCGCTGGGTGTCCAGGTACTCCTCGGCGTCGCGGCCCAGCATCAGGGCCAGCACGACCTTGGTGAACAGCACGCTCTGCAGGTTGGGTTCGGGCGCGACCGGGTCCTTGAGCCAGGTCTCGAACTCCGTCACCCCCACCTCGGTGATCACGTACCGCTTGCGCTCGGGCCCGTCGCCGGGCTCCGCCTCGCCCGCGACCACCTTGCCGTCCCGGGCCAGCCGGCCGAGCGTCGCGTACACCTGGCCGTACGGGAGGGGCTTGCCGCGGCCGAAGAGGGAGTCGTAGTCGCGCTTGAGGTCGTAGCCATGGCTCGGCTCCCGCTCCAGCAGCCCCAACAGGGTCAAAGGAACACTCATGGGAGAGACCATACCCCACGCGTATACTCCGAGTGTATAGCTGGCGAGAATACGGCCCCTGCCTGCGGAAACACCGTCAGAAAGGTGCGGGCGGGCAGGAGGCAGCCCCACGCTCACCCCCTGCACCGCACCACGGCCCGGCACCCCCACGGTCAACCGGGCCCGGCCGCGACCCGGCACGAGGGGGGCGGCCGGACCCAAGCCTGCCCCGGACGGGCCACGGCTGCCGAGGGCCGAACGTCCCGGGTGCGCGGCAGGGACTCCATCGAACGGGCGGCACCGGCGCGCGGCGGCGCGGTCCGGTGGTCCCGGTGGTACGAGTCCGCACGACTCTTGTGCGCGGGCGGCCGCCGGGTGGAAATTGGGTGACGCAGCCCTGCCGACCCCACCGCCACGCCGCCCCAACGCCCCTGAGGAGCCCTCAACGTGTCCAGCACACCCCGGCCCGCGTCGCGCCCGCCGCGAACCGGCCGCCGGCTGCGGCGGGCCTTCGGTGCCCGGCACGAACCGCTGGTCCGGCCGGTCGACCGGGCCCGCGCCCGCGCCTGGCTGCTGGCCACCGTCGGGGCGCTGCTCGCCCTCGCACTCGCCACCGCCGCCGCCCTGCTCAGCTACCACGCCACCGAACCCCGGGCCGACAGCGACCGGCTGCGCCTCCACCGGGTCGACGCCGTGGTGCTCACCCTCCCCGACCACGGCTCCGCCACCGGCGGCCGCTTCGGCGGCGGCTACGGCAACCGCGCCGACGTCGAGGCCTCCTGGACCTACCCCGACGGCCACCCGCACACCGGCACCGTCCAGGCTCCCCGCTCGGCCGTCACCGGAAGCGTCGTCCCGGTCTGGGTCGATCCCGCCGGCGCCGTCTCCGATCCCCCGGCCAACCGCGCGACCCTCGCCGTCTCCGCCGCCTGCACCGGTGCCGGCGGTCTCCTCGCCCTGCTCGCCCTCCTCACCCTCGCCCTACGGCTGCGCCTGCACACCCTCGACCGCCGCTGCGACGAGGACTGGACCCGCGACTGGGCCCGCCTGGAACCCCTCTGGAGCGGCCGGGCCGGGCACCGCCAGGACGACTGACGCCCTCCGACGGACGGCCCGGACGGCCGGATCTCGCAGGACCGAACAGGACCGAACAGGAAGCCCGCCTCAGACCGGCTGGGTCCAGGCGGGGATGTCGGGGCAGGGCCTGGCCGCGCGATGGGTGAGCGCCGCGACCGCGACGAGCAGCACGAGGGCCAGTGCCAGGGCGGTGGGGACGTTGACGTGGAGGACCAGGAGGCCCCCGACGAGGGCGCCGGCGAACATCCAGACGGCGGACGCGAGGCGGCGCGGGCCGGCGCGGTCGGCGACGAGGGCGGTGATGGTCATGGTGAGCACGGTGGTGGTCAGGTCGGGCACCTTGAGGGAACGGACCACCGCGTTCTGGCCGCCCATGGCGAAGCCGAGCAGCCCGATCAGGGTGTAGCGGGCCGGGTCCGAGGCATGGCCGGCCACGGCCGCCAGGACGGTGCTCGCGGCGACGAGCACCGCCTGGACGGCGACCGCGGCGGTCAGCAGGTGCCCCCGGTGGCCGGGGAGCCGCGCGGTCAGGTGGCCGCCGGCCAGCGCGCCGAGCACGAACGCGCCGAGGGCGGTCAGCGAGGCGGTGGCGGAGAGTCCGGCCGCGCCGGCCAGCGCGAAGCCGAGGAAGACCACGTTGCCGGTCATGTTGGCGACGAAGACGTGGCCGAGTTCGAGGTAGCTGACCGCGTCCACCAGGCCGGTGACGACGGTGAGCACCAGCAGCATCGGCACGAGCGGCCCGTGCTTGGGATCGGGTGTGAGCATCGGGGCCTCCCGGTCGGTCGTGTGACGGTGCTTCCGTTCTACTCCCTCAGGCGAGCGCGGGTCGGCCGGGATCGTCGGAGTCGTCGTCGAGGTGCCAGTGCAGGTCCCGGACGCCGGGTTCGAGGGAGAGCCGGCTGACGACCTGTTCGAGGGCGGGGGCGACCTGCCCGGCGATGGCCACGGTGGCGCGCAGGCTGGTGGCGTCGCCCTGCTCGGTGCGGCGGGCGCGCAGGCCGGTGGGGGCGAGGCCGGAGGCGGACAGCGCCTGGAGCAGCAGGGCCCGGATGTGGGTCTCGGCCGTGCGCTCGCACTCCAGGTGGACGGTGGCGCGGACGGTGGAGTCCGGGTCGCTGCCGGACTGCGGGGTCCGGTCGAGCAGCCGTCCGGCCGGGCGCAGGACCAGGTGGACGGCGAGAACCGCGAGCGTGCCGAGGGCCGCCAGTTCGAGCTTTCCGGAGGCGGCGAGCACCCCGACCGCAGCCGAACACCACAGCGTGGCGGCGGTGTTGAGGCCGCGCACGCCGGCGCCGTCGCGCAGGATGACGCCACCGCCGAGGAAGCCGATGCCGGAGACGACGTACGAGGCGACCCGGGTGGGGCTGCCGGTGTCGCCGACGGCCTCGCTGTACAGCACGAACAGGGTGGCGCCGGCGGCGACCAGGGCGTTGGTGCGCAGGCCGGCCATCCGGGCCCGCCACTGGCGCTCGACGCCGATCAGCGCGCCGCAGGCGACGCCGGTGGCCAGGCGGACCAGGAAGTCGATGGTGGTCAGGGTGTGCACGACGGCACCTCCTTCTGTGGGAAGACGAACGGACGGGCGGCGGGCCGCTGCCCACCACCCGTCCGTTCGGGCTGCGGTCGGCGGCTCAGTGGCTCAGTGGCTCAACGCGGTCTGGACGATCTTGATGATGACCATCACCATCGCGAGCAGCAGGTAGGCGCGCAGGGCCCCCATGCCGACCTTGCGGGCGGTGGACATGACCGGCCTGCTCAGGGTCTCCAGCGGGGGCATCCGCCACTCCTCGCGCCCGGTGCGGTCGATCGGCTCCTCCTTGGTGGCCGTGCGGCCGAAGGTGAAGGAGTACCCGGCGACCAGGACGCCCGCCACGCCGCAGCCGGTCATGATCCACAGGATCGCCGCGGAGCTGATGTCCGGCCAGACCACGGCGGCGGTCAGGATGAGCGACAGCGTGACCAGGACGCCGACCACGGCCGAGGTGAAGGCGTTGGTCTTCGGCCCGTTGACCCAGGGGCCGAGGACGTCCTTGTCGTTGCAGAGCAGCAGCAGGAACACCGTGGCGGAGGGCAACAGGACACCAGCGAGCACCTGGACGAACTGCGTCATCAGGCCCTGGGTGTACTCGGTGGACAGCAGGGTGATCGCGGCGGCCACCACGACCAGTCCGGCGTAGATCCCGTAGAAGCCCTTGGCGCCCTTGACGCCCCGGTGCAGCGAGTGCTTGATGCCGAAGACGTCGCCGATGGCGTAGGCGGTGGAGAGGGAGACGGCGAAGGCGCCGATGATCGAGGCGTCCAGCAGGGCTATCGCGAACAGCACGCCCGCCAGGTGGCCGGCCTTGTCCTCGATGCCCCGGGCGAGGGCGGCCGCGTCGGAGAACTGCCCGAAGCCGTCGGTGCCGGCGAAGGTGGCGGCGGTGAAGCCGATCATCGCGGCGGCGCCGACGATGACCACGACGATCCCGATCCACAGGTCGACCTTCTCGTACTTCATGAAACGCGGGGTGATCCGCTTGTCGATGACGTACGACTGCTGGAAGAACAGCTGCCAGGGCGCGACGGTGGTGCCGACGATGGAGATGATCACCAGCATCACGGCCGCCAGCTGGCCCGAGCCCCCCGGCATGCTGGGCACCACGAAGTCGTGCGCCATCTGCGAGGTCTTCGGGTGGACCATGAAGTAGATCGGCACCAGCAGCAGCGAGCCCGCGCAGAGGGTGACGGCGACGCGCTCGAAGCGCTGGAAGGAGCCGGTGAAGGCCGAGGCGATGATGATGCCGGCGGCCAGCACCACCGAGGCGGCCTTGGGCAGGCCGAGGTAGCCGGCCGCCAGGGTGACGCCGATGAACTCGGTGACCAGCGTGAGGGCGTTGAGCAGGAACAGGTCGATGACGCTGAACGCGCCCCAGAACTTGCCGAAGCGCTCCAGGATCAGCCGCGCGTGGCCGACGCCGGTGACGGCGCCCAGGCGCAGCACCATCTCCTGGTTGACGTAGAGGACGGGGACGAGCATCAGGAGCGTCCACAGCAGCTGGGTGCCGTAGTTCTGCCCCGCCTGTCCGTAGGTGGAGAAGGCGCCCGCGTCGTTGTCCCCGACCATCACGATCAGGCCGGGGCCGATGATCGCGAGCAGCGTCTTGAGACGGGCGGAGATGCCGTGGCGCGGGGTGGTGTCGTCGAGCTTGATGGTGCCGAGGGCGCCCTTGATGTCGCCGAGGTGGGCGTCGTCGAGGACGGCGGTGCGGGCGGTGGGGACCTTGGGGTCCAGCATCACGTTGGTCATGGCAGGGGCCTCCCTGCCCCCTTCCCAGGGGGCGACAGGGGGCACGCGGCGGCGATCCTCCCTGCGAGTGCGGGCGCACGCCGACGGACCGCACGGCGGCGCTGAGCGGCGGCGGCCGTGAGGGCATGACGATGCGTCAGACGTCTTGCGTCAAGGCGCGGTTGAGCGCATGACGAAGCGTCGGGTGAACGCGCAGGGAAGGTTGTTACCGCGTGCCGGAGGTGATCGAGAGCATGCGGGGGCAGGGGCAACTGTGGCCCGGACTACTGCAGTCCATATCTCTCGCCTCCTCCCGGTCGGGGACGCACCGACTGTGCGTCGCTTCACGACACGGCAAGGAGCGGACCGACCCGACGGGACCGGTACACCCCAACTCGTCAGAGCTTTGGCACTCCACGGCGTGTCCAGCCTGGTCGGCCGGAAGCCACTTGGGGTCAACCCTTAACTCGGGAAGACCTGTCCTGAACCTGGGCGTCTCTCGACGTCGTCGGGTCAGTGGCCTGTGTCCGTGAAGACGCCTCACCGAACGAGGTGCCTTTCAAATCCCTCCGAGCATAGACCCTCGCCGACCGCCCGGCTGCCGCTTTGCGGCCGATCCTCGACAGCTTTGTAGAAGTTTGACCAAGCCCACCCCTCCACAAGCACCCCCGTCCGGCATATATAGTTCACCGACATATGCAGTTCGACAGCCCACTAGGGGGAAGTGTGTCCCACAGCGATCCGACCCGTTCCGCACCCGTCCTGCACCTGGCCAACGTCACCCGGGTGCACGGGCGGGGCGCAGCCGAGGTGCACGCCCTGCGCGGCGTCGATCTCGCCGTCCATCCGGGCGAGTTCGTCGCCGTCATGGGGCCCTCCGGCTCCGGGAAGTCCACCCTGCTGACCCTGGCCGGTGGACTCGACGCACCCAGCGAGGGCGAGGTCCGGGTCGAGGGCGTCACCCTCGGCGGCCTCGGTCGAGGCCGACTCGCCGACCTGCGGCGGCGCTCCATCGGCTACGTCTTCCAGGACTACAACCTGATCCCCGCCCTCACCGCCGCGGAGAACATCTCGCTGCCGCGCGAACTCGACGGCGTCTCCGGACGAACCGCCCGCCGGGAGGCGCTGGCCGCGCTGGAGGAGCTCGGCATCCTCGAACTCGCCGACCGCTTCCCCGACGACATGTCCGGCGGACAGCAACAACGCGTCGCCATCGCCCGGGCGCTGATCGGCGAGCGCCGGCTGGTGCTCGCCGACGAGCCGACCGGGGCCCTCGACTCCGCCACCGGCGAGGCCGTCCTCGCCGTGCTGCGCGCCCGCTGCGACGCCGGCGCGGCCGCGATGATGGTCACCCACGAGGCGACGCACGCCAGTTGGGCGGACCGGGTGGTCCACCTGAAGGACGGCAGGGTCGCCTCCGAGAGCCACGGGCGCCGCACCGGCAAGCGCCGACTTGGCGGCGACCCGCTCGGCGCCCCCGCAGGCGCCCCCGCCGGGGGCCTCGGCCACGCGGACGGCGGGGCCGGGCACGCGGCCGGCGGCTTCGGCGAGGTGGCCCGATGAGACTCGGCGCATGGAAGGTCGCCCTGCGCATCGCCCGCCGCGACGCGCTGCGCGCGAAGGGCCGCAGCGCCCTGATCGTCGCCATGGTCGCCCTGCCCGTCCTCGGCGTCACCGGCGCCGACGTCGTCCACCGCAGCGGGCAGCTCACGCCGGCCGAACGGGTCGAACGGGTCGTGGGCGGCGCGGACGCGCTGGTCACCGCGCTCGCCCCCGGCCGGAGCGTCGAGCAGGCCCCGGTCGCCGAGGACGGCGCCTTCGCGGTCGAACCCCGCCCCGGGCAGGCGCCCACGCCCGAGCAGCAGAAGGCCGCCGGCACCGACCCGGTCGCCCTGGTCACCGGCCTGCTGCCGCCCGGCAGCGTGCTCACCGCCGCCCGGCCGGGCCCGGAGACCGGCGCGACCTCCCCCGAGGGCCTGGTCCGCACCCTCACCGCCGAGGCCGACCTCACCGACCCGCTCTGGCACGGCCGGCTCAACCTGGTCGACGGCCACGCCCCGGGCGGCCCGCTCGAACTGGCCGCCACCCGGGCCTTCCTCGACAACGCCGGGCTCGCCGTCGGCGGCACCACCACCCTCCCGGGCCTGGAACGGACGACCTTCACCATCACCGGCGTCGTCGAGCACCCGGACGACCTCCGCCGGGTCGAACTCGTCGCCCAGCCGGGCGCGTTGCTGGACCAGATCGCCGCCGCCACGCCACCCGACAGCCCCGCCGGGGAACGCTCCGGGCCCGAACACGGCGCCTGGCTGGTCCGGCTCCCCGCCGGGGCCGCCCTCGACTGGGCCAAGGTCCAGGAGTTCAACGCCCACGGCTACACCATCACCGCCCGCTCGGTCGCGCTCGCCCCGCCGCCGCGCGCCGCCGTCCCCTACTACCGGGACGCCTACCGCTCCATCGGCCCCGCCGCCGACAACAACACCAAGATCGTGGTGGCCACCGTCACCGGCATGGGTCTGCTGGAGGTCGCCCTGCTCGCCGGGCCCGCCTTCGCGGTCGGCGCCCGCCGCTCCCGCCGCCAGCTCGCGTTGCTCGGCGCCGCCGGCGGCCGGCGGTCCCACGTCGGCGCGGTGGTGCTCGGCGGCGGACTCGTCCTCGGCGTGGCCGGGGCAGTGGCCGGGGTGGCCCTCGGCACCGGCGCCGTCGCCGGGCTGCGCCCGTGGATCGAACGGGCCGGCGGCGCCCGCTTCGGGCACTTCGCCCTCCCGCCGCTGGACCTGCTCGCGATCGCCGGCATCGGCCTGCTCACCGCGCTCCTCGCGGCCGCGCTGCCCGCACTGCAGGCCGCCCGCCGCAGCGTCACCGCCGGGCTCACCGGCCGGGACACCGTCCACGGCCCGAACCGGTGGGTCACCCTGCTCGGCCTGGTGCTGCTCGCCGCCGGCGCCATCCTGGCCCTGTACGGCGCGGGCGCGGTGCAACGCGGCCTGCCCGTCGTCAGCACGTACGACGCCCGCACGCTGACCGTGCTCGGCGGCTCCATCACCGCCGAACTCGGCCTGCTCGCCTGCACCCCGTTCCTCGTCGCCCTGGTCGGCCGGGCCGCCGGACGGCTGCCGCTCGGGCCCCGGCTCGCCCTGCGCGACTCCGCCCGGCACCGCTCACGCACCGCGCCGGCCGTCGCCGCCGTCATGGCCGCCGTGGCCGGGGCCGTCGCCATCGGCGTCTACAGCACCAGCACCGACGCCGAGAACCGCCGCGACTACCGGCCGGAGGCCCCGTACGGCGCCGTCCAGCTCCTCGCCACCACCGACGGCCACCAACTCGACGTCATGCGCGCCGAGTTGGGCAAGCAGCTGACCGATCTCGGCCCGCGCGCCGACCTCGCCGACGCGGTGTACCGGTTCTGCGCCAGCTGCTCCAGCACCGTCCAGCTCAAGGGCACCGCGAACTGGCGCACCGCGTCCGGCCCCCCGCGCCTGGCCGCCGGTGACGCCGCCGTGCTCCGCACCCAGTTCGGCGTCCACGACCCGGCCGCCGAACAGGCCCTGGCCGCCGGGAAGATCCTGGTCTTCGACCGCGCGTTCCTCGCCGACGACGGCCGGACGGTGCTCCGGCTGCGCGGCGGCTCCGGCGGGCCGCTGCAGCCCGGCGAGATCCCCAAGCCCGAGCTGCAGGAAGTCCCGGCCGACGCCGTCCTGGTCGAGAACCCGACCGCCGCCCGCTTCGCCCAAGGCCTGATCCTGCCCTCGGCGCTGCCGAAGCTCGGACTCGCCGCACAGCCCACCGGCTCGATCTGGGTGCCCGCCACCCCGCCCGACCGCAAGGCCCAGCAGCGCGCCGAGGCCGCCGTCGTCCGCCTCAACCGGGCCGCCCAGCTGGAGGTCGAGCGCGGCTACCAGCCCCGCGGCGACGCCCTCACCCTGGCCCTCAGCGGGTTCGCCGCACTGGTCGTCCTCGGCGCCGCCGGCATCGCCACCGGGCTGGCCGCCGCCGACTCCCGCCAGGACCAGGCCACCCTGGCCGCCGTCGGCGCGCCACCGCGGATCCGCCGCACGATGGCGGGCCTGCAGTGCGCACTGATCGCCCTGCTCGGGGCGCTGCTGGGAGCGGTCAACGGCTTCGTCCCCGCGGTGGGGCTGCTCAAGTCCCGGGCGAGCGGGTTCGGCAGCCAGCCGGCCCTGATCACCGCGCCCTGGGGACAGCTGCTGCTGGTCGTCCTGGTGCTCCCGGTGGTGGCGGGCCTGCTCGCCGCCCTGTTCACCCGCTCCCGGATCCCGCTCGGGCGGCGGCTGTCCTGAGGCGCCGGGTGCCCTGAGGTCCGTAGCGCCCGCCTCCCCGACTCGGGGCAGGCGGGCGCTCGGCGTGCGGTGTGCGGGCGGGGCGCGCGCCGTGGGCCGGGCACGTGCCGTGGGCGGGCGGGGGTGGCCGTGGTTGTCCTGCGCGCCCGACGGCGCCCGCGTACGATGGCGGGTCGCAGCGGGCCGTGGTTGTCCTGCGCGCCCGACGGCGCCCGCGTACGATGGCGGGTCGCAGCGGGCCGTGGTTGTCCTGCGCGCCCGACGGCGCCCGCGTACGATGGCGGGTCGCAGCGGGCGGTGGGCGCCGGCGGTCGGCGAGGGAGACAGGGCAGTGCTGCGCGGGTTCGGCGAGCTGGAAGCCGAGATCATGGACCGGCTCTGGTCCTGGGGCCGGCCGGCCCCGGTCCGCGAGGTCGTCGACGACCTCCAGCGGCAGCGGCCGGTCGCCTACACCACCGTCACCACGGTGGCCGACATCCTGCACACCAAGGGCTGGCTGCGCCGCGACAAGGTCGGCCGCGCCTGGGTGTACGAGCCGACCTGCACCCGCGAGGAGTACACCGCCGGGCTGATGCACCAGGCCCTGGAGACCACCCCCGACCGGGCGGGCGCACTGCTCCACTTCGTCGACCGGATAAGCGGCGACGAGGTCTCCGCCCTGCTCGCCGCCCTCGAACAGGTGAAGGCCCGGGACACCGAGTGACCCTTGCACTGCTCGGCCTCTACCTGGCCGTGACCGGGGTGCTGCTGCCCCGCCGGATGGCCGGATCGGCCCGCCTGCAGGCGCGTCCGGCGGCGGGCGCGGCGCTCTGGCTGGCGCTGATGGCCTCGTTCCTGGTCGCGCTGCTCCTGGCGGCGCACCACGCGGTGGAGCCGTTCGCCCACGAGCCCGCCGGGCTGGTCGGGCTGTTCCCGCACGTGGAGCCGACCGGGCCGGTCACCGCGCACACCCACGACTGGTGGCTGCTGGCCGCCGCCGGGACCGCGCTCGCCGCGGTGGTGGCGGCCGTCGGCGTGCGGGCCGGGCGGGCCCGGCGGCGGCACCGGGCGCTGCTGGACGTGGTCGCCGTACGGGACCGGCGCTGGGGCGCCCTGGTCCTGGAGCACGCCCACCCGACCGTCTACTGCCTGCCGGGCCGCCGCTCCCGGGTGGTCCTGTCGCGCGGGGCGCTGCAGCTGCTCGACGAGCGGCAGCTCGCCGCGGCGGTCGCCCACGAGCACGGGCACATCCGCGGCCGCCACCACCTCTTCCGGCTGCCGGCGGACACCTTCGCGCTGCTCCTGCGCCCGCTGCCGCTGGCCCGGATCGGGCGCTCGGAGGTGGCGCTGTTGCTGGAGATGGCCGCCGACGACGCGGCGCTGGCGCAGGTGTCGCGCACCGACCTGGCCTCCGCGCTCTGCTCCCTGGCGGCCGGTGGCGCCACGCCGGGCTCCGCGCCGGGCCGGACGCCGGGCGGGGCCCTGGGGGTGGCCGCCACCGGGGTGCTGGCCCGGGTCCGCCGTCTGGCCCGACCGGGCGGCGGCCGGCGGCGGCGCCAACTCGCCTTCCGGCTCGGCGTGGTGGCGCTCCCCCTGCTGCCGTACCTGCTGGTCTGCGCGCCGCATCCGTAGCACGGCGGCTGGCCGCGCGCCCCGGACAGGCCCTCACGGTAGCGGCGCAAGGCCTTCACCGACGCCATGCCGACCCTCGGCGGCGGGGACGACGAAAGCCCGCTCCCACCGAGGCGGGAGCGGGCCGTGCTGCAGGTTCCAGCATCACTTGTCATGCTGAGTGAGCTTGACCTGGGGCATCGGGCGGGTGTCCGGGCGACTTGTCATTGAGTCTGTCCGGACGACTTGTCGCCCACTTCGGATTCTCACGGTGAAGGACGAACTCCCCGGGCGGTGCGAGAGCCTGGATGTCGGGCCGTGACAGCGCCGCGAGGAGCTCGGCGCCTCGTTCGGTCGGGCCGAAGGGTCAGAACCTGCCCTGGTTCAGCGCGTTCTGCAGGGCCGAAATGGTGTCCGGCCCGAACTGGCCGTCGACGGTGAGGCCGGCGCCGCTGGCGTTGAGGAAGGTCTGCAGCGCCTTGTAGGTGGCGGGGCCGGGGTCGCCGTCCTCGACGAGTCCGGCGTTCCCCCACACATTGAGGTGGTGCTGCAGCGACCGCTTGGAGTCGGGCCCCCACTGGCCGTCCACGGTGGAGCCGCACACCCGCTGGACGGCCATGATGGTCAGGGTGCCGAACTGGCCGTCGACGGTGAGGCCGGCGCCGTCGTCGATGTACGCGAAGTACGCGGACTCGGTGGCCGGGCCCCACTGGCCGTCGGCCGTGGTGCCGACCTTGCCCTGCAGCCAGCGCACACCGGCGTCCGTCAGCGGCCCCCAGGCGCCGTCGACGGCCAGCGCCGGGCTGTAGCCCAGGTCGTTGACCGCCTGCTGCTGGCGCGCCACCGAACGCACGGACGTCATGCCGCCGCCGGACGAGCCACCGCCCGCGAACGCCTTGAACGCCGCTTCGGTACCGGGCCCCCACAGGCCGTCGGCCGTGGTGCCGACCTTGCCCTGCAGCCAGCGCACACCGGCGTCCGTCAGCGGCCCCCAGGCGCCGTCGACGGCCAGCGCCGGGCTGTAGCCCAGGCTGTTGACCGCCTGCTGCTGGGCGGAGACCGACCGCACCTGCGTCATGCCGCCACCGCTCGCGCCGCTGGAGTCGGTGGGGGGCGGGGTGTAGTCCGAGCTCGCCCACTCCAGCGGGCGGACCTGCGCCTGCATGCCGTTCTGGACCCAGGCGCGCAGCTGCGCCCCCGGGCAGTCGGTGGAGTTGCCGGGAAGTTGGCCGTGGTAGGTCTTGTCGAGGGTGCGGCCGGTCATGTCGCACGCCTTCTCGTACATCGAGCGGATGGCGGACAGCGCGATGTCCGTGGCGTCCCCGCTCTCCCCGATGAAGCAGACGCCGATGTGCGTGGTGTTGGCTCCGTAGGCGTGCGCCCCCTGCAGGTACCAGCCGCGGCCCTCGAAGACGCGGCCGCTGGTGTCGACCAGGAAGTTGTAGCCGATGTCGGACCAGCCGTTGGAGTCCATGTGGTAGTTCTGGATCTGCCGGACCGACTGCGTCGTCGGCCCGTCCGAGTAGTGCACGGTGAACCCGGTGCGGGCGCTGATGTCCACCGGCGTGATGTCCTTCGCCGGGCGGGCGCCCCACTGGCTGCGCGTGTAGATGTACAGCGTGTCGGAGTTGGGGCCGGCGCCGGTGCCCGAGCCCGGCACGATGAAGTCGCCCCGCTGGACGTACGGGTAGAGCTTTCCGGGGCAGTCCGTGTGGGTCTTCAGGCGCACGTCCCGGTGTCCGGCGATCCGGAAGCCCGCGTCCTTCTCGTTCTGCAGGTAGCCGCACAGGGCCTTGATGCCCGCGGCCATCTCCGGGGTCACGTCGTCGTCGGCGCCGATCAGGCCCATCACGGCGTAGAAGTTGCTGTTGGCCCCGGGCATCTCGACGCCGTTCGCGGCGGACCGACGGCCGAGTCCGCGTCCTTCGAATATGCCGCCGTGCTTGCAGACCAGGAAGTTGTACGGGATGTCGTCGTACTCGGGTTCCTTCTGGCCGAATTCGACCAGGACATCGCCGACGGTGTCGTAGTGCATCGAGTCGTCCTGGATCTTCTTGACCAGCGCGGCGCACTTGTCGTGGGGATCGACGGAGACGTTTCCGGCGCCCTCGTGGTGGATGACGATACCGCCGAGCCACGGGGTGAAGGGAAGCTGGTCGATCTTCTTGGGCGCTTCGGCGCCCCATTCACTGCGCGAGATGATGGTGACCATCTGGTTCTCCGGATTTCGTGCTGAGCTTGCTGATGCGGCGGGCGTCGTGCTGCCGCGGTGGGCGTCCTGCTGTGGCCGGCCGGCGGGCGTCGTGCCGCGGCCGGCAGGAGCGTTACGCGGCGGGTGGGCGCGTTACGCGGCCCCGATGACGCCCCCGTCCGTCCGCTGGATCACGAGCACGGCCGACCGCGGCCGACCGGCGGGGTCGTGGTCGGGCCAGTTGCTGACCACGCGGGGACCGTCCTGGGTGGGCGTGCCCCAGGCCAGCGTGTGCTCGCCCGGGTGCTGGACGTTGACGAACATGGTGCGGCGGTCGGGAGTGGTGATGACGCCGGTGATCTCGGCACCGCGCGGGCCGGTCAGGAAGCGGCGGATCTCGCCGGTGGCCGGGTCGGCGGCCAGCATCGCGTTGTTGCCCAGGTGCTCGTGGCCGGTCTCCGCCCGGTTCTGGTCGTAGGCCGAGATGCCGGTCCCGATCCACAGTCGGCCGTCGGCGTCGGACCACAGGTGCTTCGGCGAACCGAACATGCCGGAGGCGTCCAGGTGGACCTGTCGGTCGTGGGCCGGGTCGCCGGCGAGGACGAAGACGTCCCAGCGGAACCCGGTTTCCCGGCCCTCGCCCTGACCGGCGTTCTCGTCCTCCCGCCACCGGATGATGTGTCCGTACGGGTTGTTGGCGCGGGGGCTGACCGCGGCCTGGTGGGCGTTCGGACCGGAGGCGCAGTGGCCGAGGCCAGGGCTGTTCGCGAGTGCGCAGAAGGCCGTCCCGTCCGGGCCGATCGAGGTCTGCTGGGGCCGGTCCAGCGGGGTGGCTCCGAGCGCGTCCGCCGCCTGCCGGGCCCGCAGCGCGACGTCGGCCTGGTCGGCCCAGCCGTTGTCCCGGGTCAGCGGGCCCTGGCCGTGGGTCAGCGGCAGCCAGCGGCCGGTGCCGTCGTCCTCGAACCGGGCGACGTACAGGGTGCCGTGGTCCAGCGGGCTGCGGCCCTGGGCGCGCAACCGCCACCAGCTGTCCGAACCCGCGAACTTGTAGAGGTAGCCGCCGTTCTCGTCATCGCCGCTGTAGACGACG
Source organism: Kitasatospora sp. NPDC087861 (assembly GCF_044742585.1). Classification (NCBI taxonomy): domain Bacteria; kingdom Bacillati; phylum Actinomycetota; class Actinomycetes; order Kitasatosporales; family Streptomycetaceae; genus Kitasatospora; species Kitasatospora sp. NPDC087861. The sequence goes on along the minus strand of NZ_JBIUUS010000008.1, from coordinate 235,795 downwards.
ACCCGGCCGGCGGACTCGGTAACGCTCGCTCCGACGTGCTGGAAGCGGCCCAGCGCGGTGCGCTTCACGGGCGGCGCCTGCGGCGTGCTCGGGTCGATCTCCACGACCCAGCCGAACCGGTTGGCCTCGTTGCCGTTCGCCGCGAGGTCGAAGCGCGCGTCGGCGCGGTGCCAGTTGTAGCCGTCGCCGCGGGCGCTGATGCCGGCCCGCTTCTGCGCGCGGGTCGGTCGCCACGTCGTGCTGTCGGTGCCGAAGTAGCCGGCGACGTTCCGCTCGCCGGTCAGGAACGTCCCCCACGGGGTCACACCGTGTGAGCTGGTGCCGAGCGTGCCCGTGGCGGGCGTGCCCGTACGCAGAGCCGGGTGGTCGGCGTCCAGCGGTCCGGAGAAGGCGACGGGCGTGGCACCGGTGACGCGCACGTTGCGCGGGGAGTCGGCGAGCTGCCAGGTGCCGCCGGTGCGGCGCACCTCCAGCACGCTGACGCCGTGCGCGGCGAGCGCCTTGGCGACCTGCTCCTTCGTGACCGTCGCACCGCCGTGGCCGTACAGGAGGGCGGCGTCGGTGTACTCGTGGGTGAGCACCAGCGTGCCGCGGGAGTCGTCGGTGCCCGGGAAGAAGTGCAGTCCGGCGTGGTGGGAACCGACCTGCTCGGCCTGCTCCGCCGCGGTGTTGCCACCGTCGGCACGCCACTTCGGGCCGTTGTCGCGCACCGCCTGCCCCCACGGCGCGAGCACCCGCACGGAGTACCCGGCGGGCACGGCCACGGCGTCGGCGCTGCTCGCCGGTACGGCGGTGAAGCCGAGCGGGGTCGGCGCCTTGGCGGCCCCGCCCGGCTGTGCGGCGGACGCGGGGGAAGCGGACAGACCGAGGAAGGCGGCGAGGGCAAGGGTGCCGCCGGTCAAGGCCTGACGACGCGACAGGCCGGCGGCCACCACGTCGTCGAACGTGCGGCCGGGAGCTGCCTCCGGATACGGAGCGTGGTGATCTGGCATGGTCGCCACCCAAGGGAAGTTGGCCCGCCGGGGCGGGGTGCGGGGCTGAATAGGACCGACTGCACACGCCGCCTCTCGCGGTCAGGAGGCGCACGGCGAGTGCCGGCCGTGCCGGAGCGCAAGGATCGCCGGCGGGACTCGCGGACCTGAACCTAGATCGACTTGGGCCCCGCAACCATCCTGAGCTTGTCTCAAACGTCCCGACCCCTCGTTTTTGAGACGCCTGAGACGGCGGGGACGGGAACCGGCTCCGAGCCGACGGACCTCGTGGAACCGGAATCCGGCGATCTGCGTTTCCGGAAGGACAGGAAGAGCACGTGGAGGCGGCATGCAGTCAGCGCGGGAGCGGCGGAGCGTTTGGGCGTGGGTGGCGGCCGCCCTGGTCCTGGCCACGGGCGGCACGCTCTTCGGCAACAGCCGCATCCTCGCGACCTGGCGGTTCTGCCTGAGCCAGGACCACGAGCCGAATCCGAACCTGACGACGGCCACGGTGTCCGGGTGGGCCGTCATGCTCGGTGCACTCCTGGCGCTCGGCGCACTTCTGGGCCGCCTGCCGAGGAGCCGCCGGTACCGCCTGCCGGCCATGCTCGCCGCCGCTGCCGTACTGACCTGGCTCTACGTAGCCGGGATGGGATCCCCCGCACCGTTGCGACCCGGGCAGCCGGCGGAATCCGTGTGCCGGATCCTGCCGCCCTTCCCCTTCACGGGCTGAGCCGCCCGGGTAGCGGCCGTCGCCGCCCGCGGCGGGCGATGTGGGCGGCGACGGTGGGGTGGAAGCCGGCGAGGTCGCCGCCGAACTCAACGGGCGCCCACGCAGAACGCTCGGCCGGGAGACCCCGGCCGAGCGTCCCGCCGAGCTCCTGGCGCAGCGAATGGCGATTTGTCAGCAGGTGAGGGTGTTCCACGGGGTGGCCCAGAAGTCCAGCGCGTTCCAGGTCTTCGGACCGACGATGCCGTCGGCCTGGAGCTTGGCGCACCCCTGGAACTTCTTCACCGCGGCGAGGGTCTGGTCGCCGAACTGCCCGTCGACGCCCAGGTTGAAGGGGGTGGAGAAGAGGGTGGAGGATGCGTTCAGTTCGCACTGCAACGCCTTGACCTCGTCACCGCTGTCACCGTAGCTCAGCTCCGCCTGGCTCCAGCTGTACACGCCGCAGTCCGAGGTTTCGGCCGAGGCGCTGCCGGCGGTGGTCACACCGAATCCGGCGGCCAGAACGGTGGCGACCGCGACGGCCGCAAGCTTGCTACGCATGGTTCTTCCTTCGGTACAGGTGGTCGGGAGTACTTGGTCGGGCCGGATCAGCAGATGTAGTTCGCCGCGGTGTCGATGTCGCTCTGGTAGTCCAGTGCGGCCCAGGTCTTCGGGCCGACGATGCCGTCGGCCTGGAGACCGGCGCACCCCTGGAACTTCTTCACGATGGAGAGGGTGTTGTCGCCGAAGATCCCGTCCACCTGCAGACCGGCGCCGCGCACGCTGTAGTTGAGCTCGCACTGCAGCGCCTTGATCTCCGCGCCGCTGTCGCCGTAGCTCACCTGCGGCTCGTTGTCGCTGGTGAAACCGTAGTAGCTGCACACGGCGGGGGTGCTGGCGGACGCGGTGGTGGCGGTGCCGACTCCGAGGCCGGTGAACACGACGGCTCCCGCGGCGATGGCAGCGAGCTTGGTACGCATGGGCGTTCTCCTTCACATGGGACAGGTGGATGGCCCGGGGCGGACGGTGAGGCCGCCGATGACACGGCTGGGCGAACGGTCCCCGGGCGGGTGATGTCGGGTGTCGCGCGGGTGGCGGCTGCCGTCACCCGCGCGACGCCCGCACGCGTCAGGCCGTGACGTGGTACCAGTAGCCGCCGGTACGCAGGCTGACGTAGTGGACGTTGGTGCCCGTCTCCTTGGCCTCGTACATCATGTCCGCGCCGGTGGCGGGGTCGGTGCCGGCGTAGAGCACGACGTGCACGGTGTTGTGCGCGTCCGTGCCGAAGTACTCGACGTCGCCGGGCCGGCGCTGGGACTCCGTGATCGGGGTGAGGTGCTGGTCCAGGGTCTGCTCGGTGGTGTCGCCGCCGTTGGCGAGGTCGATGCCTGCGCCGAACCAGAAGGCCGCGCGGACCAGGCCCGAGCAGTCCAGGCCGGCGGTGGTGTTGGCCGGGCAGGGCTGGATCGAGCCGGTGTAGCCGTCGCAGGTGCCGAGCGACGGGCCGGGGCCCTCGCCGCGCAGCGAGTGGCCGCCGCCCCACACGTACGGGACGCCCAGGTAGGACTTGGCCGCGTTCAGGACCTTGGCGGGGTCGACGGGGCCGCGGGGCAGCGGGGTGGGGGTACCGGCGTAGAGGGCGTTCTTGACGGCGGTGTCGACGATCCCGTTGATGGTCAGGGTGTGCGCGGCCTGGAAGTTGCGCACGGCCGTGTCGGTGGCCGACCCGAACTGCCCGTCCACGGTGAGGCGGCCCGCGTTGAAGGTGTTCAGCATCGTCTGCAGGGTCGTGGCGCACGCACCAGTGGCGCCCTTCTGCAGGTCGCCGCACTGGGTGCGCAGGTCCACGGTGCCGGAGGCGGCGGCCGCCGCCGCGTCGAGCGCCGACTTGGTGGCCGGACCGACGATGCCGTCGACGCTCAGGGCGTGCGCGGACTGGAAGGTGCGCACGGCCGTGTCGGTGGCCGGCCCGAACTGCCCGTCCACGGTGATCTGGGCACCGGTCAGATTGAGCTCCAGCTGGAGCTGGGTGACACAGCCGTCGGCCTCACCCTGCTGCAGGTCGGCCGGGCAGGCCGAGGAGGTGAGGGGTATCGGGGTCGGCGCGGCCGCGGCGGATGCGGCCGAGGCGGTGTACGCGCCGACGCCCGCCAGCACGGCCGCCAGGGCCAGGCCCAGCGACAACCGGCGCCGGGTGGGGAGGAGGGTGCTCACAGGAGGGTCTCCAGATCCGTGATGATTCGTCAGAGAGGGCAGGGTGCTTCACCTCCCTGGTGCTCGTTGTGCTCGACGGGCAGGTGCTACTCGAACAGCCCCGAGTCGCTGGGCACGTAGGTGAAGCAGTAGCCGGACTTCCCGCCGTAGTACTGGTCGCCGTGGTAGAGGATGTTGTCGCCGGTGAAGGGACCGACGATGCCGTCCGGCGGCACGTGGACGAAGGTCTGGAACCACAGGACCTGGTCCTTGGTCTGCGGGCCCCAGACACCGTCCTCGTCGACGGTCGCCCGGTTGTTCTGCCGGGCGACATCGTTGATCAGGTGCTGGACACACCAGACGGCGTGGGTGTCGTCGGTGTAGCCGTCACCGAGGGTCGGGGCGCTGCGGCTGGCGCTGACGGGGCCGGCCAGGGTGAGGAGGGCGGCGACGGCGGCCGCAGTGGCGGCCTTGGCGATACGGGACTTTGAGACTCACGGAGTGTCCCTCCCAGGAATCGGTCTCGGGTGTCGGCTCGTGATCACCGAGCCACGGCAGAACTGTGCCTCACTCCGCGGTCCGTCCGGGAGCTGGTCTGACGTCCCATCAGCCACTGGGACGCGTCCCACGGCGCTGACCTGTGTTGTGAGACGCGTTTCCATTTGGGCGTGAGACCTCTGTGACGGAATATGCCCTTCCCCGGGCCCGAGCCGGCCGCCCGGTGCCGGCGGGGACGCAACCGGCGAGGCCTCGGGGCCTGGCTGGTGGCGGGGCGCGCTGCGCGCGTTCGGACCACGCTGCCCGACGGCTGGATGCCGTTCGCGCGCTCCGACTCCGGAGACGCGAAAGTGCCGGGCGATCCCGTGGGAGGGACCGCCCGGCACTTCTCGTGCGGGGGCTGCTCAGTGCTGGTGGTCGGCGGCCGGGGCTTCGGCTTCCGCAGTGCCGACGCAGTCACCGCTCTCGTCATGCTCTGCCCCGTCGGCAACCGCCCGACCCTACCCCGCCACCAACTCGCATGACCTCACCCACAGGTCCAGCAGAAGAGTCCCAAAAGATCCTGCTCGGCACGCGAAACAGTGAGAACCCGACAACACGGATGAGACCGAGTGAGAATCCGCCAGCTGTAGTGCGACAGGACAACAGGTGTCCGGACGAGTTGTCACCAACGACAAGTTGATGACAACTCATCCGGAATATGACAGGCCTAACTGGAAACTACACGTGCGACCGGCCGGGATCAGGGCCGGACGGCGCCCACGTACGGCATGGCGGAGATCGGGAGGACCTCGACGTTCTTGCCGGTTCGCGGGGCGTGGATCATCTTGCCGTCGCCGATGTAGACGCCCACGTGGTGGATGTCGGGGTAGAAGAAGACCAGGTCGCCGGGCTGGAGGTCGGACCGATCGACGCGGGCGCCGGCGTTCCACTGGTCCTGGGACATCCGGGGGAGCTTGACGTTGGCCGCGCGGTAGGCGCCGCCGGTGAGGCCGGAGCAGTCGAAGCTGTTGGGACCGGTCATGCCCCAGCCGTAGGGCTTGCCGAGCTGGGCGTAGGCGAACTGGAGGACGGTGGCGGCGCGCCCGCTGGCGGGCGGCGCCGGGGTGTTCATGTTCGGGCGCTCGGCGGAGCGGGAGGCGCGGTCGGCGGCGGCTGCCTGCTGGGCCTCGGCCTTGGCCTTCTCGGCGTTCTGCTGGGCGTTGATCTTGGCGCGGTCCTCGGCGCTCAGCTTGTTGAGCATGCCCTGGGCCTGGGCGAGCTTGGCCTGGATCTGCTTCTTCTTCTCCCCCAGCTCGGTGCCGACGGAGTCGAGCTGGGCCAGGGTGGCGGTGGCCTCGGCGCGGTCCTGGTCGAGCTTGCGCTGCTCGTTCTGGGCCTGCTTGAGCAGGGATATCTGGGAGTCGGCGAGGTGGTTCTGCACCGAGGCGCGCTCCAGGTAGGCGGCCGGGTCGGAGTCGAGCATCAGCTGAAAGGACGGGTCGATGCCGTTGGTGCGGTACTGGTCGGCGGCCACCGCGCCGAGCTGGGAGCGCAGTTCGTTCATCGCCTCCTGCCCGCGGGCGACCTTCTCCTGGATCTTGCCGGCGTCGCTCTGGAGCCTCTGCTGCTTCTCCTGGAAGCCGTTGTACTGCTCGACGGCCTGCTCGGCCTCCTCGTTGAGCTTGTCCACCTGTTCCTTGACGGAGGCCAGGCTGGGGGTGGGCTCGGCGTGGGCGGTGCCGGAGGCGAGGACGGCGCCCCCGGCCATGGCCGTGGTGAGGACCGCCAGGCGGGCCCGGCTCGGGGGGCTGGGCTTGCGGCGCTTTCCCATGGGCGGTGGGCTCTCCTTCGGGGGAATCGGGGGACGGCGAAGGCGGGCGGGAACGCACGGGGGATGACGCTCCCGCTCACCTTCTTCGAAGTAACTTAATAGATAGCGGAGGAGGTTCCGCAATCCCCCTGTTCCGGGCCGTTCCGGGCAATCGATCGTGCTCCCTGACACCGGCGTTGACCTCGCGTGCCGCCGCTCGCGGCACTCCTCGCCGTCCGCAGTGCTGAAGACGGGCCAAATCGAGGGAAAGGTCACACGCGCCGCCCCTCCTGCGGGCTTGCGAACGAGCGCTAACCTGCGGTCATGAACGTCCTGCCCGAAGGGCTCCCCCTCGCCGCCGAGTTCCCGGCCGCGCACCGCGAGCAGTGGCAGCAGCTCGTCGAGGGCGTGCTGCGCAAGTCCGGCGCGCAGCCCGCGGACGGTGCCGCCGCCGAGCGGGCGCTCACCACCGAACTCCCGGACGGGCTGCGCGCCCGCCCCCTGTACACCGCCGAGGACGCCCCGACCCCGCCCGGCTACCCGGGCTTCCCGCCGTTCGTGCGCGGCGGCCGCCCGCAGGGCTCGACCGTCGCCGGGTGGGACGTCCGCCAGCGGCACGCCGACCCGGACCGCCGGCGCACCAACGAGGCCGTGCTGGCCGACCTGGAGCACGGCGTCGGCTCGCTCTGGCTGGAGCTGGGCGGCGCAGGCCTGCCGGTGTCCGCCCTGCCCGAGGCGCTGACCGGGGTATACCTGGACCTGGCCGCCGTGTCACTCGACGCCGGGCCCGAATTCGGCGCCGCCGCCGCGCAGTTGTTCGCCCTGTACGAGCAGCGCGAGGTCTCCCCCGGCGCCGCCGCCGGCAACCTCGGCGCCGACCCGCTGGGCCTGCAGGCCCGCACCGGCGAGACCGGGCGGACGGCCGCGCTGCTCGCCGAGGCCACCGCGCTGGCCGCCCGCTGCGCCGCCGAGTACCCGGGCGTCCGGGCGCTCACCGTGGACGCCCTGCCCTACCACGAGGCCGGCGCCTCGCCCGCGCAGGAGCTCGGCTGCTCGCTCGCCACCGGCGTCGCCTACCTGCGGGCGCTGACCGCCGCCGGGCTCTCGGTGGACGCCGCGCTCGGACAGCTGGAGTTCCGCTACGCCGCCGACGCCGACCAGTTCCTGACCATCGCCAAGTTCCGTGCCGCACGCCGCCTCTGGGCCCGCGTGGCCGAGGTGTCGGGGGCCGGCGCCGAGGCCTCGGCGCAGCGCCAGCACGCCGTCACCTCCCGGGTGATGATGACCGCCCGCGACCCGTGGGTGAACATGCTGCGCACCACCGTGGCCTGCCTGGCCGCCGGCGTGGGCGGCGCCGACGCCGTCACCGTGCTGCCCTTCGACAGTGCGCTCGGCCTGCCGGACCCCTTCGCCCGCCGGATCGCCCGCAACACCCAGTCGGTCCTGCTGGAGGAGTCCCACCTGGCCCGGGTCGTCGACCCGGCCGGCGGCTCCTGGTACGTCGAGCAGCTGACCGAGGAGCTGGCGCGGGCCGCCTGGGCCTGGTTCCAGGAGATCGAGCGGGCCGGCGGGCAGCAGGCGGCGCTCGGCTCCGGGCTGGTCGGCGAGCGGATCGCGGCGACCTGGGCGGAGCGCTCGGTCAAGCTCGCCAGGCGGCGCGAACCCGTCACCGGCGTCAGCGAGTTCCCGCACCTGGACGAGCAGCCGCTGGTCCGCGAACCGGGCCCGGCCGGGCCCGGCGGCGGACTGCCGCAGGTGCGCCGCGCCGAGGCGTACGAGGCGCTGCGGGACCGCTCGGACGCCCACCTCGCGGCCACCGGCGCCCGGCCGACGCTCTTCCTCGCCTCCCTCGGCACCGCCTCCGCGCACACCGCGCGGACCACCTTCGCCGCCAACCTGTTCCAGGCCGGCGGCATCGCGACCACCGGCGCCGAGGGCACCGACGCCGTGGCCTTCGCCGAGGCCTTCACCGCCTCCGGCGCCACCGTCGCCTGCCTCTGCTCCAGCGACGCGCTGTACGGCGAGCACGCCGGGGCCGTCGCGGCCGCCCTGAAGGCGGCGGGCGCGCGGCGGGTGCTGCTGGCCGGGCGGCCCGGCGAGCAGCGGGCGGCCTACGAGGCGGCGGGCGTGGACGGCTTCGTGGCCGCGGGCGGCGACGCCGTCGCCACGCTGGCCGGCCTGCTGGCCGAGATCACCGGTGCGGGCACCGACACGACGAGCAGCACCGACGAGAGCAAGGTGGCGTGATGATCCCCGACTTCACCGGAATCGGGCTGGACGGCGACGCCGCCCGGGACGTCACCGACGGCCAGTGGCGGGCCGCGTGGCGCCAGGCCACCGGCAAGGACGTCGACGAGCTGGTCTGGGACACCCCCGAGGGCATCGGCGTCAAGCCGCTGTACACCGCGGCGGACCTGTCCGGCCTGGACTTCCTGGAGACCTACCCCGGCATCGCCCCGTACCTGCGCGGGCCGTACCCGACGATGTACGTCAACCAGCCGTGGACCGTCCGCCAGTACGCGGGCTTCTCCACCGCCGAGGAGTCCAACGCCTTCTACCGCCGCAACCTGGCGGCCGGCCAGAAGGGCCTCTCGGTCGCCTTCGACCTGCCGACCCACCGCGGCTACGACAGCGACCACCCGCGCGTCACCGGCGACGTCGGCATGGCGGGCGTGGCGATCGACTCGATCTACGACATGCGCCAGCTGTTCGACGGCATCCCGCTGGACAAGATGTCGGTGTCGATGACGATGAACGGCGCGGTGCTGCCCGTCCTGGCGCTGTACATCGTGGCCGCCGAGGAGCAGGGGGTGGCACCCGAGAAGCTGGCGGGGACCATCCAGAACGACATCCTCAAGGAGTTCATGGTCCGCAACACCTACATCTACCCGCCGCAGCCGTCGATGCGGATCATCTCGGACATCTTCGCGTACACCTCGCAGAAGATGCCCCGGTACAACTCGATCTCCATCTCCGGCTACCACATCCAGGAGGCCGGGGCCACCGCCGACCTGGAGCTGGCCTACACCCTGGCCGACGGGGTGGAGTACCTGCGCGCGGGCCTGGACGTGGGGCTGGACGTGGACGCCTTCGCGCCGCGGCTGTCGTTCTTCTGGGCAATCGGCATGAACTTCTTCATGGAGGTCGCCAAGCTGCGCGCGGCCCGGCTGCTGTGGGCCAAGCTGGTCAAGCAGTTCGACCCGAAGAACGCCAAGTCCCTTTCGCTGCGCACCCATTCGCAGACCTCCGGCTGGTCGCTCACCGCCCAGGACGTGTTCAACAACGTCACCCGGACCTGTGTCGAGGCGATGGCCGCCACCCAGGGCCACACCCAGTCGCTGCACACCAACGCGCTCGACGAGGCGCTGGCGCTGCCCACCGACTTCTCCGCCCGGATCGCCCGCAACACCCAGCTGCTGCTCCAGCAGGAGTCCGGCACCTGCCGGGTGATCGACCCGTGGGGCGGCTCGGCGTACGTCGAGAAGCTCACCCACGACCTCGCCGCCCGCGCCTGGCAGCACATCCAGGAGGTCGAGGCGGCCGGCGGCATGGCCAAGGCGATCGACGCGGGCATCCCGAAGATGCGCGTCGAGGAGGCCGCCGCCCGTACCCAGGCGCGGATCGACTCCGGCCGGCAGCCGGTGATCGGTGTCAACAAGTACCGGGTGGAGAACGACGAGCAGATCGACGTGCTCAAGGTCGACAACTCCTCGGTGCGGGCCCGGCAGTTGGAGAAGCTGCGCCGGCTGCGGGAGGAGCGCGACGAGGCCGCGACCCAGGACGCGCTGAACGCGCTCACCCGGGCCGCCCAGGCCGGTCCGCAGCGCGGCGGCTCACTGGACGGCAACCTGCTGCACCTGGCCGTCAACGCGGCCCGGGCCAAGGCCACCGTCGGCGAGATCTCGGACGCCCTGGAGAAGGTGTACGGCCGGCACTCCGGCCAGATCCGTACCATTTCCGGTGTGTACCGAGACGAAGCGGGCCCGTCGGCCTCCCTCCAGCGCACCCGGGACCTGGTCGAGCGGTTCGAGCGGGCCGAGGGCCGGCGGCCGCGCATCCTGGTCGCCAAGATGGGCCAGGACGGCCACGACCGCGGCCAGAAGGTGATCGCCACCGCCTTCGCCGACCTCGGCTTCACGGTGGACGTCGGCCCGCTGTTCCAGACCCCGGACGAGGTGGCCCGCCAGGCCGTCGAGGCGGACGTCCACATCGTCGGCGTCTCCTCGCTGGCCGCCGGACACCTCACCCTGGTGCCCGCGCTGCGCACCGCGCTCGCCGAGGCGGGCCGGGAGGACATCACCATCGTGGTCGGCGGGGTGATCCCCCCGCAGGACTTCGACGCGCTGTACGAGGCGGGCGCGGCGGCGGTCTTCCCGCCCGGCACGGTCATCCCGGACGCCGCCTACGACCTGCTGAAGTCGCTGGCGGCCGACCTCGGCCACGAGCTGTGAGCCGTTGATCGCATGCCTCCGCGGATGATCGACCTCGACAGCTACGTGACGGGCGTCCTGGACGGCTCGCGCGCCTGGATCGCGCGGGCCGTCACCCTCGTCGAGTCCTCCCGGCCCGACCACCGCGCGCTCGCGCAGCAGCTGCTTCAACGGCTGCTGCCGCACGCGGGCGGGGCGGTCCGGGTGGGCGTCACCGGCGTTCCCGGTGTCGGCAAGTCGACCTTCATCGACTCCTTCGGCACCATGCTGACGGGGTCGGGCCACCGGGTCGCGGTGCTGGCCGTCGACCCGACGTCGAGCCTCACCGGCGGCTCCATCCTGGGCGACAAGACCCGGATGGAGCGCCTGGCCGTCGATCCGCACGCCTTCGTCCGCCCCTCTCCCACCTCGGGTACTTTGGGCGGCGTCGCCAAGGCCACCCGGGAGTCGATGGTGGTGATGGAAGCGGCCGGCTACGACGTGGTGCTGGTGGAGACGGTCGGCGTCGGCCAGTCGGAGACGGCCGTGGCCGGGATGGTCGACACCTTCCTGCTCCTCAGCCTGGCCCGCACCGGCGACCAGCTGCAGGGCATCAAGAAGGGTGTGCTGGAGCTGGCGGACGTCATCGCCGTCAACAAGGCGGACGGCCCGCACGCGGCCGACGCCCGCGCTGCGGCCCGTGAACTCGCGGGCGCACTGAGGCTGCTGCAGGCCCCCGATGCCGCGTGGACGCCTCCGGTGCTCACCTGCAGCGGGCGGGACGGCGCCGGGCTGGACGTGCTGTGGGAGCGGCTGCAGCAGCACCGCAAGGTGCTCGACGCGACGGGCGCGCTGGCCGCCAAGCGGCGGGAGCAGCAGGTGAAGTGGACCTGGACGATGGTCCACGACCAGCTCTACGCGCGGTTGCACGAGCACCCGGACGTACGGCGCCTGGCCCCCGAGTTGGAACGCCAGGTCCGGGAGGGCTCGCTTCCGGCCGGCCTGGCCGCGCAGCAGATCCTGGACGGCTTCTTCGGCGACTCGTAGGTCCACAAAGCACCTCGACTCGCACGCGACGTCGAGGCGCTTTGTCGTACGGTCAGGCGGAAGGTACCCGGAAGGGGACCAGGATGACGCAGTGGACTGACTGCACCACAGGCGAGCGCATCAAACCTCTGCGCGGCACGGACATGACGCAGGAACAACTCGCCGAAGCCTCAGGCCTGTCGGTGGCAACGATCCGCAAGGCAGAGCGCAATCTCGGCGGCAGCCTGCAGACACTGCTGCGGATCTCCGCCGCGCTGCACACCGACGTGTCGGTGATCCTCGGCCAGCAGGCCCCCCGCCGGGCGATGCACGGCGCCGACCGGGCGATGATGCGCGAGCTGTCCCGCGCGGTCCACGACACCGCCGCCGGCGTCGGCGTCGACGTGCAGCCGCCGCCCCCGGCCGAGCTCGCCGCCGGGTCGTCCACTACCGCTACCAGTACGGGCTGGACTACACGTTCCCCGTCCCGCGCCTGGTCCTCTCGGACCTGTACCTGTTCCACTCCTTCACCGCCCCGGCCGGCGAGATCGCCGCGCACCTGCGGCAGATCGGCATGTGGCTCGACCAGGGCACGTGGCGCTCGCAGGGCGACGGCGTGTGGGCGAAGGGTGACCTGCGGGTCACCGTTACCGAGTACGACGACCACCCGCAGGACGAGCGTGCCGGGCGCCCCACGCCGGCCGGCTTCCGGTCCGTCGACCTGCGCTTCGTCTCGGAGGACTTCAAGGTTCCGCGCACCGTACGGAACCTGCCGTGGGATGTTCTCGCGGGCGGTATGCGGATCAAGGACCGGCGTGGAGAGCCGACGATCGCGCCCGACCTGACGCCGATCCTGGACTTCCTGCCGTTTCAGGTCGAGGTCGGCTGCGGCATGTCGATCGAAGCCGGTATCCCGCCGCTGCACTACCTGCACGAGGTGTACCGGGTCACCGACCGCCGCGACAACACCCTGACGCCGTCCCACGCTTTCACCCTCAGCCCCGAGGCTGACACGCTGATCCCGGAGATGCTACTCAGCGCCGACACCAAGGCGCCCGACCTGGTCGCGATGTTCCGCGCATGCTTCCTGGCCGAGCCGACGGCCGCGCACCACGCGCTCAAGGCCCTCCACACCGCCGGCTACCTGGTCGGCCCGGTGATCACGCACAACTTCGACGCCCTCTCGGCGCGGGCCGGGCTGCCCGAGGTCTTCGTCCGCCGCTATGACCAGAAGATCCCACCGGTGCCGCTGCTGCCCGAGGCCCGGGCCCTGCTGGTCGTCGGCCTGCACGCAGACCGGCGCGCGGTCCAGCAGCGCGCCCGCGAGATGGGCATGCGCATCTTCTACGTCGACCCCGAAGGGCTGGTGGAGAACGGCACCTTCAAGCCCTACCCGATCGAGGGAGCCCGTACCGGCGACGTGGTCGTACGGCAGGCCGCGATCCCGGCCCTGCTCCGGCTGTGCGAGCTGCTGAACGTCACCGCGTGACAGGCCGTCACATGTCGGCCGGTTGGGCCGCACCGGGCCGGTAGCGTCGCGGGTGCGCACACGCCCGTGTGCCCCGCGACCACTCCATTCGACAAGGACCACGATGCGCGTTTCCGTGATCGGCTGCGGCCACCTCGGCATCCCCCACGCCGCCGGGATGGCCCACCTCGGCCACGAAGTCCTGGGCGTCGATCTCGACGCCGCCAAGATCGACCAGCTCAGCCGGGGCGAAGCCCCGATCTTCGAAGCCGGGCTGCCCGAACTGCTCACCAAGCACACCAGCTCCGGGCAGCTGCGGTTCACGACCAGCATCGCCGAAGCCGCCGCGTTCGCCGACGTGCACTTTCTCGCGGTTGGAACCCCGATCGACGCCGACGGCCGGTCCTACGACCCGGGGCAGCTCTTCGGAGCCGCCCGCGCGCTGGCGCCGCACCTGACGCGGCCGTGCACGATCATCGGGAAGTCGACCGTCACCGTCGGCACCACCGCTCACCTGACCCGGCTCGTGCAGCGGCTCGCCCCGGCCGGCGAAGCCGTCCACGTCGTGTGGAACCCCGAGTTTCTGCGCGAGGGACACGCCGTCGAAGACACCCTTCGCCCGGATCGGCTGGTGGCCGGGCTCACCAGCCCCGACGCCGAAGCTGTCGTGCGTGAGGTCTTCGCGCCGATCCTCGCGGACGGCTGCCCGCTGTTCGTCACCACCCCGGAGACGGCCGAGCTGATCAAGGGCGCCGCGAACACCTTCCTCGGCCTCAAGGTGTCGTTCATCAACGCCGTGGCGGACATGTGCACCGCCGCCGGTGCCGACGTGATCCCCCTGGTGCAGGCCCTCGGTATGGACCCGCGCATCGGCACCGGTGGGATGCAGCCCGGCATCGGTTACGGCGGTGGCTGCCTGCCGAAGGACGTCCGGGCGTTCACCGCCTCCGCCGCCCACCTCGGCGCTAACGACGCCGCCGAGTTGCTGAGGGCGGCCGAGCGCATCAACGAGAACCGGTCACACTCCGCCGCCGCCCTGATCGAAGCCCACCTGGCGCGGCCCCTGAACGGCGCCCGGATCGCCATGTGGGGCGCCTCCTTCAAGGCCGGCACCAACGACGTCCGCGAATCCCCCGCGCTCGCTCTCGCCTCGCTGCTGCACACCCGAGGCGCGCAGGTCACCGTCCACGACCCGCACGCGAACGCGACCGCAATCGTCCGGCACCCCGAACTCGACTACGCCGACACCACCGCCGAAGCCTCCCGCGACGCGGACGCGGTCGTGATCGGCACCGAGTGGCCGCAGTTCCGCGACGCCAACCCCGCCAACCTCCGGCCGCTGGTGCACAACCCGCTGGTCATCGACCTGCGAAACGTCCTTGACGCCGACCTGTGGCGCGTCAACGGATGGACCGTCCACCAGCTCGGCCGGCCCCAACCCACCAGGTGAACCCGGAAAGGAACACCACGATGGAAGATCTCTTCGACGCGATCGAGAACCTGTCGGCCGTGTGCCGCGCCGCCGGCGCCGGCCTCCCACCCGAGGAGTTGAAAGCCTTGCAGGTCGGCAAGGTCGGCGAGGAAGCGGGCGAGGCCATGCACGCCCTGCACGGTCTCAAGGGGCTCACCACCTGCACCGACGACCACACGTGGGCCGAGGTGCAGAACGACCTGACCGGCGCCGTCATCGCCGCCATGATCGCCATGCACTACGTAGACCCCGACGGCTGGCGTGAGACCTTCGCCGAGATCTTCCACCGCCGCACCCGCCGGGGCCGCGAGACGGCAGCCGCCATCTGACCCCCACTACCAGGGTGGCAGCCGTCCGGCGACGGGCGGCTGCCGCCGTCTCATCCGGCCGCGCGACGACCAACGAGGACATCACCATCGTGGTCGGCGGGGTGATCCCCCCGCAGGACTTCGACGCACTGTACGAGGCGGACGCGGCGGCCCGTGGACTCGCGGGCGCACTAAGGCTGCTGCAGGCCCCCGATGCCGCGTGGACGCCTCCGGTGCTCACCTGCAGCGGGCGGGACGGCGCCGGGCTGGACGTGCTGTGGGAGCGGCTGCAGCAGCACCGCAAGGTGCTCGACGCGACGGGCGCACTGGCCGCCAAGCGGCGGGAGCAGCAGGTGAAGTGGACCTGGACGATGGTCCACGACCAGCTCTACGCGCGGTTGCACGAGCACCCGGACGTACGGCGCCTGGCCCCCGAGTTGGAACGCCAGGTCCGGGAGGGCTCGCTTCCAGCCGGCCTGGCCGCGCAGCAGATCCTGGACGGCTTCTTCGGCGACTCGTAGCGCGGGTGCCGTCCGCTGCCCGATGTCGGCGGCGGTGCTGGGCCCGCCGGCGGGTATCCGTTGTCGGTCGTCGGGAAAGGGCCTCACGTGCTGCTCACAGGCCGGGTGCCTGGGAGCCGTTCAGGTACCAGAAGGGGGCGACGTACCAGATCAGGGCGATCGCGGTGACGAGGGTACCGCCGGCCAGCGGGAGTGCCCAGCCGGGCCAGCGGCGGTGCCGGACCACGATGACCTTGGCGACGAAGGCCCCGTAGAGGAAGCAGCCGGCGAGCGCGTGCAGCGCCACGCGGGTGTCGGTCAGTTGGACGCCGTAGGCGGTGATGCAGTGCCGAGCGATGGGCAGGGAGAGGAGGAAGGCGGTCAGGCCGATGAGGCGGTGCGTGGTGCGGACCCCGTGCGGTGCGGCGCGCAGTACGGGCAGGCGGCCGTACATCCACAGGGCGAGAAGCAGTTGAATCAGCGCCAGGCCCAGGAGCGCGGAGCCCAGTTGGGCCTTCAGCAGCATCGCGTCGGTTCCGCGGTTTCCGAAGAGGCTGGTCTCGTAGTCGGGGGTGTGCACCCGGCCGTACCAGTAGAGGCCGGCCATCACCGCCACGGGCAGGAGAAGCCACAGGACGTCGTGGAGCCGTCGGTGGCCGGTGGGGTGAGCGAGGTCCTCCGCGTGATCACCCGCCCCCGACTCCGCAGCCCTGGACCTTGACGGCACAAGCCCGAGCTCGAAGGCCTGCCAGGTCGCGACGACGAGCAGGGCGAGCACCTCGGCGATGATGCTGAGCAAGGCCTGCGGGGCGGGCTGCAGGCCCTGTTCGGAGAACCCGAACAATCCAATGGTGCGCGATGCGGTGAACCCGGCGAGTGCCCCGATGGCGATCGCGGCAGCGGCGATCCGCAGGAGCAGGGGCGCCCCCAACAGCAGGAGCGCGGCCACCGCGAAGGCGGCGCTGGCCTGCAGCAGAAACAACAAGCCGATGACGTGGACGAAGCGGTATCCGTCGATGTAGAGCTGGGCGTGAATGTATCCGCTCACCGCGAGCACGGCGGCGAGCACCAGGCGCAGCGCGAGGGCGGGCAGGCTCCGGAGGGCCATGCGAGCTTCTTGTCCTTGCCGGCGGCCGGCGGGGTGAGCGAGGCCCTCCGCGTGATCACCCGCCCCCGACTCCACAGCCCTGGACCTTGACGGCACAAGCCCGAGCTCGAACGCCTGCCAAGTCGCGACGACCAGCAGGGTGAGCACCTCGGCGATGATGCTGAGCAAGGCCTGCGGGGCGGGTTGCAGGCCGTCTTCGGAGAACCCGAACAGTCCGCTGGTACGCGATGCGGTGAACCCGGCGAGTGCGCCGACGGCGATCGCCGCAGCGGCGATCCGCAGGAGCAGGGGTGCCCCCAACAGCAGAAGCGCGGCCACCGCGAAGGCGGCGCTGGCCTGCAGCAGGAACAACGAGCCGATGACGTGGACGAAGCGGTATCCGTCGATGTAGAGCTGGGCGTGAATGTATCCGCTCACCGCGAGCGCGGCGGCGAGCACCAGACGCAGCGCGAGGGCGGGCAGGCTCCGGATGGTCATACGAGCTTCTCGTCCTTGACGGCCAGTGCGTGGTTGCCCTGCCAGTAGTTGACGGTGCGGATGCCGAGTGCGTCCTTGAGGCGTCCGGCGGGCAGCACCTGGGGAAGTGGGGCGGGGCCCTGGCCGGGTTTGGGGAACGGGTAGCAGGTGGGAGCGGCCGAGTGGAAGGTGATGTTGCCCTCGGTCTTGCTGAACAGTTGGTGGACGTGCCCGTTGAGGCACGTGACTGAGGAGAAGCGGCGGAACATCGATAGCATCTGCACCGCGTCGTCGGTGCCCCAACCCCAGGTCGGATACATCGCGAACAGCGGGATGTGACTGAAGATGACGATGGGCGTGTCCGACGACAGACCGGCGATGTCCTTGCGCACGAAGTCGATCTGATCGTTGCCCAAGTGGCCGAGTTGCTCCAGGTGCAGTGTGTTGACCAGCGCGATGAAGTGCACACCGTGGGTGTCGAAGCTGTACCAGCCGTCGCCGAGGGTGTTCTTGCCGAAAGCCTGTCGGTAAGCGCGTGGTCCGTCGTCGCCGATCGAGTCGTGCTCGCCCGGCACGGTGAAGACCCGGTCCGTGTCCAGCTGCGACAGCATCTGCTTGACCTGGTCGAACTGGGCGGGGGTGGAAAGGTGCGTCAGGTCGCCGCTGTGCATGACGAAGTCGGGACGGAACCCGAGGGAGTTGACCTGGTTGATCGCTGTGCCGAACGTCCCGGCGACGTCCATGTTGGCCGGGCCCTGGAAGCCGATGTGGCTGTCGGAGACCTGCACGAAACGCAGGTCTGCGCTGCTTGCCGGAGCCGCGTGCGCCGAACCGGGGATATGACTGATCACCTCTCCTGCGGTGACTGTCAGGACCACGGCACCGCCGAACCAGGCGGAGTGCCGCATGAGCTGCCGGCGGGTCATGCCGTGCTCGCCGCCGCCGTCGGAGTCGGAGTCGGGTGTGGGCTCGGTCATGGGGTCACCTCCACGGTGGCGGTCATGAACGGGTGGATGGTGCAGTAGTACGGGTAGGTGCCGGGTTGGGTGAACGTGTAGCTGTAGGTGTCGTTGGTGGCCAGGGCCGCCGACTGCAGTGGCCCGCCCGATCCCTGCTTGCTGGTGACGGTGTGAGCGTCGGAGTCGGTATTGGTCCAGGTCACCGTCGTGCCCGCCTTGACCGTCAGCGTGGCCGGGGAGAATGCGAAGTTCTTGATCGTCACCGCGTTGGCGGCCGCCGGAGCGGACGGCTGGCCGCTGGTGGCTGAGGTCGAGGCCGTGGTTGGCAGTGGGCTGACCGCGACCGTACCGCTCGTTCCGGAGGCACCGGGAAATCCCGGCAGGGTCTGGCCGGGGCCGGGACTCAGCGCGCCGGCGGGGCTGGGATGTGACGATCCGCCGCACGCGCTGAGCAGTCCCAGTGCTCCGGCAACGGCAACGGCAACCAGGCACGCCGTACGAGACCGCCACACCGGCGCAGAGGAGTTCGCATTCATGGCCATCGTTCCTTCTACACGTCCCCAGCCGCACGGGACGGTGTGGTCCAGGACCGATCCGGGATCGGTCTTCTCAGGCAGATAGACGACCGCGTTACACCCGCCGGGGGATGCCGGAAGGGGATGCAACCCGGTGGGCCACGTTATGTGGGTGGGTAGCACATTCCTTGCAGCGAAACGAATTCCACAGCGGGGTCTCGTTGTTTCACCCCGGCGGCGGGCAGCGGAACAGGGCTTCGGCGTCCATACAGGTCAGGAGCAGCACGAGAGCGATGCGCAGTGTCGACCGACGCGCAGGAACGCGAGCACGACCGGGGCGGCCCCGCCGTTGTCGCCGCGGAAGGCGGCTCAGCGGCGGCCGATGGCCTGGCGGGTGCGGCGGGCGAGACGGTGGGCGCGCTGGACGGCGACGAAGCTGTGCATGGAGTCGGCCTGGGTGAGGCGGTACTTGAGGCGGAGCTGGCCGCTGAGGCCGGTCTGCGCCTCCGGGCCGATGGCCTGGAGCAGGCGGCTGACGTGCTGCTGGTAAGCGGCGCGGTAGGCGCGGTCGCCGTCCGGGACGGTCCAGAAGAACATCGGGATCTCCTCGACCAGGCAGTTGCGGTCGTAGGCGCGCAGGTGCTCGGCGAAGGCGGGCTCGGGGCGGGCAAGCAGCCACTCGCGGACGAGTTCCATCGAGCGGACCCGGTCGACCAGGCCGCGCGGGTCGGTCTTCCTCTGGGTGATGGAGAGGTCGCCGTCCTCGCGCACCCGCCAGTGGTAGATCGGGTCGGCGAGCACGTCGACCCGATCGGCGAGGAAGTGGTGGGGCACGCTGACCGGAGCGTCCTCGTAGAGGATGCCCTCGGGGTACGACAGGCCGGCGCCGTCGAAGAAGGAGCGCCGGTAGACCTTGTTCCAGGCGGTGCGATCGGTGACCAGGGCGGGCAACTCGCTGACGTGGGTGCGCAGCCGGGTCTCGCGGAACGGGCGGCGGTGGCCGTGCGAGGGGCTGAGGCCGGTGGTGCGCAGCCGCAGGGCGTTGCCGGCGACGAAGTCGGAGCCGGTCTCGTCCAGTGTGCCGGTCATCAGCTGGTAGGCGTGCGGCGGCAAGGTGTCGTCGCTGTCCACGAAGGCCAGGTACTCGGTGCCGGGGGTGAGGTGGCGCCGGCCGGTGTTGCGGGCGGCGCCCAGGCCCTGGTTGTGCTGGCGGACCAGTCGGAAGCGCGGGTCCTGTCCGGCGTACTCCTCGGCGATGGCCGGGCCGCCGTCGGTCGAGCCGTCGTCGACCATGACGCACTCGAAGTCCCCGAAGGTCTGTGCCGCGATCGAGTCCAGGCACTCCTGGAGGTAGCGCTCGACGTTGTAGACAGGGACGACGAGGGAGAGACGCGGGGCCATCGCACGGCCTTTCGCACAGGAGCGGACAGGCCGGGCGGCCGTCGACCGCCGGTCACCGACAGGTGGCCCGAGCATACGGACCGTACGCGGCCCGTGGGCGAACGCCGGGTTGAATCGAGCCAGTGGATCGGCACCTCAGCCGTGTCCGGCGCGAACCCGCCTTCGCGGGACGCCCCTTGGGGCACAAGGGGAAGGCCCCGGACCGCCCGACCGGTCCGAGGCCTTCCGTCACCCGCTACCGATCAGGCGGTCTTGGCCGCCGCGAAGCGTGACGAGACGTCCTGCCAGTTGACGACGTCCCAGAGCTTCTCGACGTAGTCCGGACGGACGTTGCGGTACTGCAGGTAGTAGGCGTGCTCCCAGGCGTCGAAGGCCAGCAGCGGGGTGGTGCCCTGGCCGACGTTGCCGTGGTGGTCGTAGACCTGCTCGACGATCAGGCGCTTGGCCAGCGGCTCCCAGGACAGGATGCCCCAGCCGGAGCCCTGCACGCCGGTGGTGGCGGTGGTGAGCTGCTTGCGGAAGGCCTCGAAGCTGCCGAAGTGCTCGGTGATGGCGTCGGCCAGCTCGCCCTCGGGGCGGTCGCCGCCCTCCGGGGAGAGGTTCTGCCAGAACAGGGAGTGCAGCACGTGGCCGGACAGGTGGAAGGCGAAGGTCTTCTGCAGGCCGACCAGGCCGCCGAACTGCTCCTTGTCGCGCGCCTCGGCGAGCTGGTCCAGGGTGTCGTTCGCGCCCTTGACGTAAGCGGCGTGGTGCTTGGAGTGGTGCAGCTCCAGGATCTCGGGGGACATCGCCCGCTCGAGCGCGGAGTAGTCGTACGGCAGGTCGGGAAGCGAGTAGGTGCCCATCAGGACACGGCCCCTTTCGGCGGGTTGAACGGTGGTGATCGTGCCGGAACAACACTATTGCGTATGACTTGCAGGAACGAAGCATGGGCTCCTGCTTATTCCGTACGTCTCGTCGGGCACAATGGTCACCGGAAGATGTAATGAGTGACAAGGGTGAGTGGCTGTGACCGGATCGCCGGTGGTGCTGGGGATCGAGTCCTCCTGCGACGAGACCGGCGCGGGCCTGGTCCGGGACGGCATGCTGCTCGGACAGGCGGTGGCGTCGTCGATGGACGAACACGCCCGCTACGGCGGGGTGGTACCGGAGATCGCCTCCCGGGCGCACGTGCACGCGATGGCGCCGGTGGTCCAGGAAGCGCTGGAGCGGGCCGGACTGACGCTCAAGGACGTCGGCGCGGTCGCGGTGACGACCGGTCCGGGGCTGGCGGGTGCCCTCCAGGTCGGGGTGGCCGCCGCGAAGGGCTACGCGTTCTCGCTCGGCGTCCCGCTGTACGGGGTGCACCACCTCGCCGGGCACGTCGCCGCCGCGACTCTGGACGGCGGGCCGCTGCCGAACCCGTGCGTGGTGCTCATCGTCTCGGGCGGGCACACCTCGCTGTTGCTGGTGCGCGACCTCGCCCGCGACCCGATCGTCCACCTCGGCGACACCCTGGACGACGCGGCCGGTGAGTGCTTCGACAAGGTGGCCCGGATCCTGGGACTCCCCTACCCCGGCGGGCCGGCCATCGACCGCGCGGCACGAGCGGGAGACGCGGCCGCCGTCCGGCTCCCCCGGCCGCTGACCGGGCCACGGGACGACCCGTACGCGTTCTCCTTCTCCGGGCTGAAGACCGCCGCCGCCCGCTGGGTGGAGGCACAGCGGACGGCCGGCGCCGAACCCCACGTCCCGGACGCGGCGGCCGCGCTGCAGGAGGCGATCGCCGACGTGCTGACCCGCAAGGCGGTGCGGGCCTGCACCGACCACGGGATCGGCACCCTGGTGGTGGTCGGCGGGGTCGCGGCCAACTCCCGGGTGCGGGCGCTGGCCGAACGGCGCTGCGCGTCGGCCGGGATCGCGCTGCGGGTGCCGCCGCTGCGGCTCTGCACGGACAACGGGGGGATGGTCGCGGCGATCGGCGACCTGCTGGTCCGCGCCAGGGCCGAACCGGCTCCGGCGGACCTGTCGGTGGATCCGTCGGCGCCGCTGGAGTTCGCGACGCTGACGCCGCTGGTGCGTGCCGCTGCCGCCTGACGGCACGTCCGATCAGGCGACGGCCCGGCAACGGTTAGGTCTCGCCGGTCGAAAATCCGTTCCCGGATCTTCCCTCCACGTTACTCCGTGTGCCATTTTACATGTCACACATCAGGTGCTCGTGTGCCCCAACCGCACGACGACCCTCAACAGCCCCGGAGGCCCCCACAGATGCGTCCCTTCCGGATATCCACGGCCCAGGCGCGCAGATTGCCCGCGCTTGGCGCCGCCTTCTTCCTCGCGCTCGGGCTGTTCGCGCCGCAGGCCCACGCGGCCGACGCCCCGTCAGCCGCCCCGGCCCCCACCGCCAAGGCGGCCGCGCCGCGCTCCGTCCCCGTGCCCAAGTCCCCCGACACGCCCAAGGACGCGCGCCCGCTGGCCTCGGACGCCCAGGCCAAGGCCACCGCTCCGGCGGCGGGCAGCGCCACCGGCGCCCACGCCGACGCCAAGGCCGCCAAGCAGCTCTCGGCCGCCGCCTGCGATGTCTCCGCCTTCACCGGCAACTCCGGTGCCGCGCTGGTCCAGCAGGTCAAGGCCGCCGGCCTCGACTGCGTCAACACGCTGTTCAACCTGACCGGCAACGACGCCAAGGCCGCGTTCAACGAGGCGCAGATGGCCACCGTCGCCAACGCCCTGCGCGACACGTCCGCCGCCTACCCCGGCGACGACTCCACCTCCGTGGGCCAGTTGGTCCTGTTCCTCCGCGCCGGCTACTACGTGCAGTGGAACCACGCGGACGT
Organism: Kitasatospora sp. NPDC087861; assembly: GCF_044742585.1. Lineage (NCBI taxonomy): Bacteria > Bacillati > Actinomycetota > Actinomycetes > Kitasatosporales > Streptomycetaceae > Kitasatospora > Kitasatospora sp. NPDC087861. Next base: position 213,195 of record NZ_JBIUUS010000008.1, on the reverse strand, counting down.
GGTCGGCCCGTACGGCACCACCCTGCAGACCGCCATCCGCGGCGCCCTGGACGGCTTCTTCGCCGCCCCGCACAGCAAGGACGTGACCGAGGCCAACGGCGCCACCCTCGCCGAGGCCGTCACCCTGATCGACAGCGCCCAGGAGAACGCCCGCTACACCGGCGTCGTCAAGCGCCTGCTGACCGACTACACCGGCGCCTGGACCGGCTCGATGGCCACCGCCGTCGCCAACACCAAGACCGTCATCGAGCGCGGCTTCGACCTCCCCGCCTTCACCGCCGCCCTCCAGGCCGACCCCTCCTTCGCCACCACCATGGCGTCCTTCGTCACCCGCAACAGCGCCCAGCTGAACGGCTCCGACCTGGTCACCTCGATCGGCATCCAGATCGGCAACCTGGTCGCCGTCGACGCGCTCAAGGCCCAGGGACGGCCGATCGTCAAGGACCTGGTCAACCGCTACCCGCTGGTCGGCAACACGGGTCCGCTCACCATGAACCTGGTCTGGTTCGCGGAGAAGAAGGACACCGGCAACTGCGCCTTCTACGGCACCTGCGACCTGCCCACCCGGCTCGTCCCGCTCGTGCTCACCGTCGACCACACCTGCAACGCCAACCTGCGCATCCGCGCCCAGGACATGACCGCGCAGCAGCTCGCCGACACCTGCACCAGCCTGATCAACGAGGACGCGTTCTTCCACAAGGTGGTCAAGGACAACGGCCCGGTCGCCAACGACAACAACACCAGCCTTGAGGTCGTCGTCTTCGACGACTACTACAACTACAGCCTCTACGCCTGGGAGATGTACGGCATCGCCGTCGACAACGGCGGCATGTACGAGGAGGGCGACCCGGCCAAGGCCGGCAACCAGGCCCGCTTCATCGCGCACGAGGCCTCCTGGCTGCGCCCCGCCTTCCAGATCTGGAACCTCAACCACGAGTACACCCACTACCTCGACGGCCGCTACGACTTCTACGGCGACTTCGACGCCGGCATGACCACCCCGACCGTCTGGTGGGTCGAGGGCCTCGCCGAGTACGTCTCGTACAGCTACCGGGGCGTCCACTACGACGACGCCGTCGCGCAGGCCGCCAAGGGCACCTACGCGCTGAGCACCCTCTTCGACAACACCTACGACAACTCCGACTCCACCAAGGTCTACAACTGGGGCTACCTGGCCGTCCGCTACATGCTCCAGTCGCACCCGCAGGACGTCGACGCGCTGCTCGCCAAGTACCGCGTGGGTGACTGGAACGGCGCCCGCACCCTGCTCAAGACCACCATCGGCACCAGGTACGACGCCGACTTCGCCACCTGGCTCAAGGCCTGCGGCGCCGACAACTGCGGCTCGCTGCCCACCGGCCAGGCCCCGCTCTGCACCGCCGGCGACACCCGGCAGTTCGACAAGAACTGCCGCCGCGACGGCGTCGCAGCCACCACCGGCAACTACAGCTACAGCTTCCTCAACCTGCCCGCCGGCGTGAAGCAGCTGACCATCACCACCAGCGGCGGCACCGGCAACGCCGACCTCTACTACAACGGGGGCGCCTGGGCCACCACCGGGTCGTACCTGGCCAAGTCCGCCAACGCGGGCAACGGCGAGACCCTCACCATCACCAACCCGCCGTCCGGCTGGGTGTACTTCAGCCTCTACGCCCAGCAGGGCTTCGGCGGCGTGACCGTCACCACGACGTACAACTGAGCGCCGACGCACGACTGACCGCCATGACGCACAACTGAGCACCGACGCACCAGGAGGGCCCCGCGGCGACGCGGGGCCCTCCCCCTTTCTCCGGCTACCCCGCCGCCCAGGTGACCACCGGCGGGCGGACGGCCGCGCACAGCGGGTGCCCCTTGGCGTCCGTCAGCCCGAGCCGGGCCACCAGCAGCCCGGTGCCCACGGCCTCCTCGACAGTCGCCCGGTCGACCGCCGCCAGCAGCAGCTTCGCCCGGCGGAACAGCGTCCCGGCGCCGGACGGCCACGTGGATGTCCCGGTACCCGGGGAACCCGGGCCCGGTGCCGCACTCGCGCCCCGGCAGGTCGGTGGCCTCGATCCTCAGCTCCATACCACGCATGGTCCCCCACCTGCGTCTCTCCCGGTCCCCCCGCCGTGATTCCTCCGCCGCGAATCGCCGGAAAAGGTTATAACGATTTGCCCATCGAATAGGCCGTCAGTGTTGCGCAAAGAGTCGGACATCTGTTGTCGGAGGGGTGTCAGAGAGACCCCTTTTCGGTTAAGGTCCAGAGACAGGTGAAGCCGTTCGGCCTTCCGGATCGGAATGCCGAATTTCACCGACAGCGCGGCCACACCCGTTAGCCGTGCCTGCAATCCCGAGATTGGAGAAGCCATGAAGAAGATCAAGGCGCTCGTGAAGAAGTTCAAGAAGGACGAGGACCTCGCCAACCACGCGTGGATCCTGCACGTGATCTGACGCACCACGGTCGGCGGAGGCAGCGGCCAAGCCATTGCTGCCTCCGCCGGCGCCGCAGAGTGCCCCGACCTCCCTCCGCCTTCCCCGGGAACCGCATTTCATCGCCGTTCCATGGAGGCGGGATTCTCGTGGAAGAAGTGGAAGAAATGGCGCCGACAGTGGTTCGCAACCATTCCGTCGTGTACGCCCCGCGAATTCAGGACCTGCTGGCCCGGGAAGAGAAGGTATTCCGGATCGACGCGACCACGGTCGGCGTCTCCGATTGCCATCTGATGGCCGAGATCGTCGCGGCGCGCCCCGTGCTGTCGACGGAACGCTCGGTCTACAAGCCCGCCGCAGGCGCCGACATCCACCACGACAGCGCGACCCGGACGATCCGCGCGCTGGGGCAGGACGTCATGGCTGGCATCCGGAACCCGCCGCCGCCGGCGCGCGGGCTGTCCGGCGCCTGGCCCTACGCGTCCACCTCCTACCTTCGCCGGTGGCTGTTCTCCTCCGACCCCCTGCCGGTCTCCCTGCTGTCGAAGCGCGGCATCACCCGCTCCGACACCCTCTCCCGGATCGTCGACCACGCCGTCACCGTCTGGCCGGGATCCGGCCCTGACGGCAGTTCCACCGCGCTGGCCGAGCTGATCCGCAACGCCTCCGGCACCCTGGAGCGGAAGCAGGCCATCGCCATGTACCGGCGGGCGACGGCCACCCTGTGCGACGGCGTGGCGGCCCTGGCCGGCAACGCCCTGTGGCTCATGGGACCGGCGCGGGAGCAGGAGGAAGCCCGCGCCGACCTCACCCCGGTCCTGTGGGAGACCCTGCGGCTGCTCCCGCCCGCGTGGATGCTGTACCGCAAGGGCGGGGACGCGTACACCGAGCTGCATCCCGAGATCCGCCCCGAGGACAACGTCGCGCTCTTCCCGCTCCTGATGCATCGTCATCCCGACTACTGGACCGACCCGATGGAGTTCCGGCCCGAGCGGTGGGCCGGGGTCGCGGACCCGGAGAAGACGCCCGGGTTCATGCCGTTCGGGTTCGACGGCGCCCGCTGCTGGGCCAAGCACCTGATCGTGCCCCTGGCCGAACGCCTGCTGACCGTCGCCTTCGACAACCGGCTCGTCATCCGCAGCCCGCGGCAGGACGCGGAAGTCCCCCTGCGCTCCCTGCTCTCCGTACGGTTCGAGGCCGAAGCCGGAGCCTGACCTGGGGGCCGACACTTCCGGCCGCGCGCACCGAACACCCTGACACCACGGGAACCACCATGGAATCGCCCACGCTGGCCGGCTGGGTCGGCGACGTCAAGACCTTCACCGGCCGCCAGTGGCAGCGCGAGCCCGCGGTCTTCACGCCGGAGACCCTCGCCGCGCCGTTCGACCTCGACGCGTTGGACGCCGCCTTCGACGGCGGACTGCTGCGCACCCCCTACCTGGAGATGGTCCGCTCCAACAAGGTCACCGTCCCGCCCGCCGCCTACACCACGTCACGCGTGGTCAACGGCACGACGTACGACGGCTTCGCCGACCGCGCGAAGGTCGTCGAACTCCTGCAGGCCGGGGCGACGCTGCTCCTGCGCTGCGTCGACCAGTGGCACCGCCCGACGGGCGATCTGGTGGCGCGGTTGTCCGAGGAACTCGACCGGCGGGTGGAGGCGTTCTTCTTCGTCACGCCCGCCGGCGGTCAGGGTCTCGCGGTGCACCGTGACGACGCCGACGTGTTCGTCCTCCAGGTGGCCGGACGCAAGACCTGGTACGTCCACGACGCCCCGACGGTCGCGGACTGGTCGCCGGGAGAGCTCCCGGACGACGAGCACTCCCCGCGGCTCCTGCACAGCGTCCTCGAACCCGGCAGCGTGCTCTACGTCCCACGTGGCTACGCCCACCGCGCGGTGGGCGCCGCCGGACTGTCCGCCCACCTGTCGCTGACGATCCGCGACATCTCCCTCCAGGACCTGCGCACGGCCCTGGAGCAGTGCTTGTCCGAAGGACTGGACCTCCCGCCGCGCCCGCTGGGCGAGGCCGCGATCGCCGACGCCTGCGCCACGCTGCTCGGCCACGTCCGGGCGAAGCTCGACACGATCGAACCGGAGGACGTGCGGCTCGCCGCCCGGGCCGCGCAGACGCGGCGACCGGTCGCGATGCCTCAGGCGCATCCGCAGACGCTCGCCGAGACGGCCCGGAACTGGGAGACCGACGGGCCCGGCGCCAGGCTCACCGGGCTGGCATCCGTCGGCCGCACCTGGCGCAGGCTGCGCGGCGGCGCGGAACGCACCGCGCGCTGACGCACAGTCACCGCGTGCCCGGGCTCCGCACCGTCCGGTCCTGATGTCCCGGACGGTGCGGAGCCCCCTGCACGCGCGGACTCCTAGGCCGGGACGGCCCGGTCGCGCTGGAGGTCCAGCAGTTCGCGGAACAGTCCGTCCGGGCGGGCCGCCAGCTCCGCCCAGGTGCCGGTCTGCACGATCCGGCCCTGGTCCATCACGATCACCCGGTCCGCCACCGCCGCGTTGGCGATGTTGTGGGTGACGAGGAGGGTGATCCGGCCCGGGGCGAGGGCGCGCAGGGCGTGCAGGATGCGGTGCTCCGCGCGCGGGTCCAGGTCCGAGGTCGGCTCGTCCAGGATCAGCAGCCCCGGGCTGCGCACCGTCCGGTACAGCGCCCGGGCCACCGCCGCCCGCTGCCAGCCGCCGCCGGACAACTCGGCGCCGCCCCACCAGCCCTGGGCCAGCAGGGTGCGCCAGCCCGAGCGCAGCCGGGACACGACCTCGTCGAAGCCCGTCCGCTCCGCCGCCCGCTCCACGTCCGCCATCACCTGCTCGGTGACGTGCCCCAGGTGGACGTTCTCGGCCGCGCCGAGCGGCCAGCGCGCGAACTCCTGCGGCACCCGGGCCACCCGCGACCACATCCCGTCCGCGTCCAACTCCTCCACCGGCACGCCGTCCCAGCTGATCCGGCCGGACTGCGGCAGGTAGAGGCCGGACAGCAGCTTCAGCAGCGTCGACTTGCCGCTGCCGTTCTGGCCGATCACCGCCACCACCTCACCGGCCCGCAAGGTCATGCTGACGCCGCGCAGCGCCGGATCCTTCTGCTCGCCCGGATAGGTGTGGCCGAGGTCCGCGACCTCGACCAGCTGCGGCGCGCCGGGCACGACCTGGCCGCGCCGGATCCGGTGCCCGCCCGCCTCGTCCAGGAAGGTGAAGTAGTCGTCCAGGTACAGGCCCATCCGGTACAGCCGGGCGCCGTTGCCGACCAGGCCCTGCAAGCCGGACGAGGCCGTCCGCAGCGCGAACGTCGCCGTGCCCGCGGCCGCCAGGTCGATCCGGCCGCTCGCCACCAGGTAGAGCAGCGTGCCCCAGATCAGCGCGCTGCCCGCCCCCGTGCCCAGCGCCGCGAGCAGGGACACCTTGGCCGCCTCCCGGGTCGCCCGGTCCGTGGCCGCGACGATCTTCGCCTCGGCCCGGCGGTACTTGGCCATCAGGAACGGTGTGACCTGGTCCGAACGGACCTGGTCGGCCCGGGTCTTGTCGATCAGGAACCAGCGGTACACGCGCAGCGCGCCACGGTCCTCGTTGGTGGCCACCGCTGCCAGGTAGTGGATCCGGGCCGTCCGGACGGCCGCCACCGCGGTCGGCACCGAACCGAGCAGCAGCAGCGGCACCAGCCACGGGTGGAGCGTCGCCAGGACGCCCGCGGCCGCCGCCAGCGAGACCGTGGAGGCGATCACGTCCTGGGCGTTGGAGAGGAGGTCCGGTGTGGTCGAGGCGCCCCGGTCCGCCGCCTCCCACTGCTCGTTGTACGCGGGTTCGTCGTACGCCTTCAGCTCGGCGGCGCACCCGGCCGCGATCAGCGCCAGCTCCGCCTCCCGGGTGATCCGCGGCGACACCCGGCCGGACAGGCCGACCACGGCGATCCCCAGCACGGCGCGCAGTCCGGCGGAGACGGTCAGCAGGAGCAGCGACGGCGCGGCGGTGCGCAGGTGCTCCCCCACCGGGCCCGCCACCAGCAGCGCGCCCAGGGTACCGGTGGTGGCGAACAGCGCCAGCGCCCCGAACACGCCCGCCAGTGCCTGGCAGACCAGCAGCAGCCCGGTGGACGTCCGGTCGGCCGCCCAGGCCAGCGCCAGCGCACGGCGCACCAGGTGCGGCAGGCGGCGCAGCATCGCGCTCGCCGACATCGAGGCACCGGCCTCGGCCCGGCGGTCGCCGGGAAACCGCAGGTGCAGCTCCTCGTCGTGCTCATCCTCCTGTCGTGGTCGGGGCATCTCCGGTTTCGCGATCTGCTCGGACACAGCGCTCCCTGCTCCCTCGTACGGCGGCCGGTGGCCGGTAGCCGGTGGCCGCAGCGGATCCGCACGCGGGCAGCCCTCAGCGCCGGGTGGGCGTGGTGGGGCGGCAGCGGTGCCGATGGGCACGCTGTGAAGGGCGGGCTGCCGGTGCGGACCCCGATCCTGGCAGCGGTCCGCGGGGCCGTCCGGCGTGTCCCGGCGGGTCTCACTCGATCCGGGCGATTCCGTGTCGGCGACGGCGAGTTGGTGGCAATCGATCACCGGAGGGGTCCGCGATGTTCGATTCGAGGGCGGGCCTCGGCGCACTGCGGGCATGCGATCCGACGATCACAGGAACCCCCCGGCACGGGGTGTGCCGGGGCGGTCGGGTCGGGCGCGGGGTGTGCCGGGGGCGGTCGGGTCAGGAGCGGGTCGGGGGGTGGAGGGCGAGGAGGGACGGGGTGGTGGCGGGGGCCGCGAGGCGGAGGAGGCCGTGGCCGATGCCGGCGAGGCCGACCATGAGGGAGGGGCTGTGGGCGCCCTGCGGGAGGCCACAGATCCAGCCCCGGGTGTCGAGGTCGTCGAGGGTGGACTGCGCCTGGCGGAGGGCGGCCGCGCGCCATGGGCCGCCGGCGAGGAGGAGGGGTTCGAGGTTGCCGAGGTCGCCGTGGCAGAGCGAGAAGTTGTGGCCGAAGCCCTCGCCCAGCACGGTGGTGAGGGCGGTGTCGCGTTCGGCGAGGAGCAACTCGTCGTCGCCGGACAGGAGTTCGGCGAGTTCGGTGCGGGCCAGGGAGATGCCGGCGGCGCCGTGGCACCAGAGGGTGGGGTAGGAGGGGGCGCCGGGGCCGCCGTCCTCGCGGACGTCGCGCCAGTTGGCGGCGGCCTGGTCGAACAGGGTGCGTTCGTACGCGACTGCGGCGAGGGCGAGTTGAGGCAGTCGCGGGTCGCCGAGGCGGTGGCCGGCCCGGGCGAGCGCCCAGGCGATGCCGGAGCCCCCGTGGGCGAAGCCGGCCAACGGGCGGGCGGCGGTACCGGCGAGGGAGGCGGGCAGCCAGCCGACGCCGCCTTCGGGGTGCGGGGCGGCGGCCTGCACGAGGCGCTCGGCGCAGACGGCGAGGGCGTCGGTGACCGCGGGCCCCGGGCGGACCGCCTCCCAGGCGAGCAGCCCGCCGATGGAGCCGGCGTTCCCGGCGATGAGGTCGTGCTGGGTGTCCTCGGCGGCGGTGGCGGCGATCCGGGAGACCACCAGGGCCCCCAGGGCGTCGAGTTCGGCGTCCTGGTGGTGGGCCGCGAGGTGGGCCAGCGCGTAGAGCACCCCGCCGGTACCGGCCAGGCCGCCGCCCAGGCGGTCGGCGCGCCGCCGGACCTGGTGCCGGAGCGTCACCTCCGCGGCGGTGGCTGCCTGCCGGTGCTCCCGCTCCCCGGTGGCCGTGGCGAGCTGGTGCAGGAAGAGGGTGACGCCGGCTGTCCCGCTGTAGAGGTCGGGGCCGAGTTCGGCGGGCGCCCAGCGACCGGGCGGGGCCCAGTTGGGGCCGACCCAGGCGAGGTCGGCGCTCCCCCGGTAGGCCTCGCGGAGCAATAGCCCGCCGGCTTCGACGGCCTTGGCGAGGGCGCGGGCGGCGAGGCCCTCGGCCGGCTCGCCGAGCCTCGCGGCACGGACCGCCACCGGGCGGCGGCGCGGCTCGCGGGCGCCGTCCGCAGTGGTCACCGACAGGCGCAGCAGCTGGAGTTGGCGGGTCAGGTCCTCCTCCCCGAGGACGCCCGCCTTGGCGAGGGCGAGGTCGAGTGCGGGCCGGTCGGTGACGCCGGGGATGACGGCGCCGGTGGAGGAGCGGGCGTCGACGCCGTCGGGGCGGATGGTGAACACCGGGACGTCGCCGCGCCAGAGGTCGGCGCGTTCGTGGTCGACGTAGGCGAGCGCGTGCTCCTCCCAGGCGGCGAGCGCCCAGAGCCGGTCGAGGTGGCGGTCCTGGTCGAGGCCGTCGCGGAGCAGGTCGGGGTGGCAGGCGGTGCTCGAAAGACTGCGGTACTCGAAGGTGTCGCGGCGCAGCATCCGGGTCTCGTCGGCGGCGAACGCCCTGATGAGGTCGCGGAGTTGGTCCTTGTGGGCGGCAAGCAACCGATAGGCCTCGGTGAAGCCGGCTTCGAGTTCGCCGACGTGGTCGGACAGCCGCAGCGGCTGTCCGGCCGGGACGGGCCGGCTGTCGGGCGCCACGACGGGCATCCGGCGGTACTCCAGCCGGAGCCGGTCGGTGCCCTGGTCGACCAGGACGGGCGCCGGGCGGGGCGGCAGGCTGGCCGGGTCCCAGCCGAGGGCGGAGAGGTCGGTACCGCCGTTGCCCTCGTCCCACATCCGTTCGGGCAGCAGGCCGGAGCGCAGGACGGAGTGCCGGGCCTGGTGTCGGGCGAGCCGTTCGGACTCGGAGAGCTCCTTGACGGGTTCGGGCAGGTCGGGGTGGAGCAGTGCCTCCAGGTCGATCAGTACGGGCTGGTCGCGGACGGCGAGCAGGTTCTGGGCGTGGCAGTCGACCGCGTCCAGCACGTACAGCAGCGCGGCGAGCGTCCCGGCGCGGTGGTAGAAGGCGCTCAACTCGGCGTCGTCGCGGGCCGGTTCGGCGGTGACGTAGGCGACCCAGCCGTAGCCGTCGCGGGCCAGGTGGGCGAGGTCGTGCAGCGGCAGCCGCAGTCGCGGGTTGAGCCAGCGCAGGAGGTGCTGGAAGTGGGTCTCGGCGCCGAGCGGGCGCGGCTTGTAGACGATCCGGGTGCCGTGTTCGAAGCGCAGGGCGCTGACGGTGGCGCCGCCGCGGTGCGGGTCGCCGAGGCCGGTGGCGAGTTCGGTGAGCCGGCCGAGCGGGCGGCCGTCGGCGAAGGTGCGGGCGAGGGCGGGGAGGTCGGCGGCGAGGCGGCGGTAGAGGGTGAGGCAGGTGTCGGTCCACTGCTCGGCACCGACGCTGAGCCGGTACGCCAACACCGGGTACTCCGTGAGGAGTCGGAGCGCCCGCTCGGGTTCGGTGAGCCGGTCGAGGAAGTCCCGGTAGCGCCGCTCGGGGGTGTCGCCGGTCAACTCGCCGCCCAGGCGGGCGATGTGGAGTTCGGTGATGACGGTGCGGACGGCGGTCGCGTGCGCGGCGGCGGTGAGCGCGGGCAGGACGAGTGCGGTCAGCTCCTCGGGGGTCCCGAGGTCGGCCAGCGGCAGGGCGGCGAGGCCGGTGCGCAGGCGGTCGCGGGCGTCCGCGAGCAGCGGGCCGGCGAGCCGGGCGAAGGCCTGCTCCTCGGGGAGGCCGAGGGTGAGGTCGAGGGCGGGCCCGGCCTCGAAGGCGGCGGCGAGGCGTTCGGCCCACGGCGGCGTGCCGAGGCGGTCGGCGAGCGCGTCCGGGTCCTCGGCGAGCAGGGCGCGCAGCCCGTCCGGGTCGAGGCCGTCGGCGGCGAGGCGGCGTTCGAACCAGCCGTCCCGGTCGAAGGGTGGTTGGGCGCGCCAGCGGTCGAGGATCCGGCCGGCCCGTTCCGGGTCCTTCCCGGCGGCGCCGGGCCGGGGCCCCCGGTCGGCGAGCGGGAGGGCCCGGGCGGCGGCCCGGCGGAGTTCGGACGCGTCAACCACGGGCGGTGCGGCCTCTCTGTCATCGGCTGAAGGCGGGGCGGCGGGCGGGGCGCCCCGGCGGTGCTGCCGCGGCGCGGCCGTCGGGTCGGGCGTCCGCGGCGCGGGCTCCGGCGGTGCGGCCGGGGCCCGCGCCGCGGACGGCGGGCTCAGAAGCTGCAGACCTGGCCGCAGCTGCTCCAGCCGCCACAGGTGCCGGACTGCACCGCGGCGGTCACGTAGACCTCGTCCGACAGGTCGCCGGCCGGGTGGACCTGGTGGCCCTGGCCGAGGGTGAGCCGGTAGTCCTCGTCCTTGAGCGCGCGGACCTGCTCAGCCGTGGGCTGCATGGTGCCTCCTTCAGACGGTCGGGTCTGGCACGGTCGTGCCGGGTCGGGATCCTGACACCGCCACACCCGTCACACCAGGGGCGGGCAGCGCACCGGGCCAAATTTCGGCCAGGGTCGAAATAGTGTCGATGTCGACCACCGGGATCCCGTTCCCGCAGGCCGGGCCCGTGCCCCGGGCGGCCCGTCGGCCCTCCTGCCCCTGTACACCTGTCCGGAATCCGGGCGGTGGCGGGCACCCGAACCGGGGCCCACGTTTGAACGGACGGGCCCCGGGCAGTCCGCGCCGACGGCCGCTCCTGTGGCCGGGCCGGGCACCGAAGGTCACGATGGAACCCGGCACCCCCGGCCCCGGCCCGATCGGAGCGCGATGAGCGACCAGCACAACGTCGTCCTGCTGACCTTCCCGGACGCCGCCGCGTGGCGGCCGGCCTTCGACGAGGCGCAGCACCTGCCGGGCCTGCGGCAGGTGGCGGCCCTGGAGCGCAGCGCCGACGGCCTGCTGGAGGTCAGGGACGCCTTCACCCGGGGCGCGGGCGTGGCCACCGTCGGCTCCGGCGTCCTCGGCGGCCTGGTGGGACTGCTCGGCGGGCCGATCGGCGTCCTGCTCGGGTTCGCGGCGGGTGCGGCGCTCGGCAACGCCGCCGAGGAGGGCCGGGCGACGGAGGGCGGCGCCGGGCTGATCATGCTCTCGCCCCGGGTCCCGGACGGCGGCGCGCTGCTCGTCCTGGAGCTGCGGGAGTCCTCCCCCGACCCGGCCGACGAACTGGCCACCCGGCACGGGGCCACGGTCGAACGGATCGATGCGCACACCTTCACCGAGCAGGTCCGGGCCGCCGAGCACAAGGCGGAGGGAGACCGGACGGACGAGGGCCGGACGAGCGAGCAGCGGACGGGCGAGCGGAGGACGGGCGAGGACAAGGCCGCTGGGGGCGGCTGACCCGCCCCCACCCCGCGCACCGCTACTCCGCCCGCAGTGCGTCCGCCGCCCGCGCCATGTTCCGTACCGCGTCGGACGGACACCGCGCGGGGTCATCCTTCCGAGGTAGTCGCCGGGTGGAGCGGACGACCGCCGAACCGGGGCTGTTCGCGGCGGCACCCGGCCCGCCAGAATGTCCCGGTGATCAACCTCCCCCGGTGGGACCTGCTGAGCGCGGCGGCCCGCCTCACCGGCGACCCGAGCGCCGACCCGCCGCCCCGGCCGACCCGGCGCGGCCGGGTGTTCGACGTCGCGCTGGCACTGCTCCTGGCCTGCATCGCCGGCCGCTACGTGACCACCGCGTCAGGGCCGCACGAGACCTCCTGGCGGGGGCTGATGCTGCTGGTGCCGCTCGTGCCACTGCCGCTGGCGCTGCGCCGCCGCTTCCCGCTGGCCGTGCTGTGGACGGTGCTGCCGGCCGCCCTGCTCATCCGGCACCAGTCCGCGGACATCGCCTACTCGGCGGGCGTGGTCGTCATCATCGCCGCCTACAGTGCCGCCGCGTACGGGCGCCGCCCCCGGCTGATGCTGCCGAGCCTGCCGGCGGCCGCCGCGGCCCTGGTGGTGCTCTTCGACGACGCCAAGCTGCCGCACTTCCCGAACTCGGTGATCGCCCTGCTGGTCCTGGTGCCGGTGTTCGCGGTCGCCTACGAACTGCGGATGTGGCGCCGCCGGGTGGAGGATGGACGCCGGCGGCTGTCCGCCCTGGAGCGCGAGCAGCTGGCCGCGCTGGAGCGCGCGGTGGAGCTCGAACGGGCGCGTATCGCCCGGGAGTTGCACGACGTGGTGACGCACAACGTGAGCATGATGACGATCCAGGCCGGGGCCGCCCGCAAGATCCTGGACACCGCCCCGGACAAGGCCCGTGAGGCGATGGCCGCGGTGGAGCGCGGCGGACGCGCGGCGATGACCGAACTGCGGCACGTCATGGGACTGTTGACGATCGACTCGGAAACAGGCGACGACCCGGCCGTGACCGCCGACCTCAGCCCGCAGCCGGGGCTGGGCCGGCTGGACGCGCTGGTCGACGGCGTCCGGCAGGCCGGGCTGCCGGTCGAGCTGACCGTCACCGGCGAGCGCCGGGCCGTCCCGCCCGGGGTCGAACTCGCCGCCTACCGCGTGGTCCAGGAGGCGCTCACCAACACCGTCAAGCACGCGGGCGGCGCGGACGCCGCGGTGACCGTCGAGTACGCCCCCGACCACCTGCGGGTGGAGGTCACCGACACCGGCGGCCGCCCCACCGGCGCCGCCGCCACCGGCAACGGACACGGCCTGATCGGCCTGCGCGAACGCCTCGCCGTCTACGGCGGCACCCTGCACACCGGCCCCCGGCCGCGCGGCGGCTACCGCGTCAAGGCCCTGATCCCCCTGGAGAGTTCATGACCGGCGAGCAGACGGCTGGCGCACCGACGACAGCGGCGCCGAACACCGGAGCGCCGCTGCGGGTGGTCGTCGCCGACGACCAGTCCCTGGTCCGGACCGGGTTCCGGCTGATCCTCGAATCGGAGGGGATCGAGGTGGTCGCCGAGGCCGAGGACGGCGGGCAGGCCGTCGCAGCCGTCCGCCGGACCCGCCCGGACGTCGTCCTGATGGACATCCGGATGCCCGTCCTGGACGGCCTGGAGGCCACCCGCCGGATCCTCGCCGACGCCGGCCCGACGGGCCACCCACCGCGGGTGATCATGCTGACCACCTTCGACCTCGACCAGTACGTCTACGCCGCGATGGCGGCCGGAGCGAGCGGCTTCCTGCTCAAGGACGTCACCCCGGAGCACCTGGCCGCCGCCGTCCGGCTGGTCCGCACCGGCGATGCCCTGCTCGCCCCGGCCATCACCCGCCGCCTGGTCGAGCGCTTCGCCCGCCCGGACGCCCCCGCCACCGCCCTGCACCGCGAACTGGCCGCGCTCACCCCGCGCGAACGGGAGGTGATGGGCCTGCTCGCCCGCGGCCTGAGCAACGCCGAGCTCGCCGCCCGACTCCAGCTCTCCGAGGCGACGGTCAAGACGCACGTGGCCCGGATCCTCGGCAAGCTGAACCTGCGGGACCGGGCCCAGGTGGTGGTCGCCGCGTACGAGACCGGGCTGGTCAGCGTCGGCGCGGGGCCGGGCCCGCAGTAGGGCTTGCCCCGCGCCGTCGTGCGGCGGTCAGCCGCGCAGGCTGGTGGTCTCCAGGTGCGGGGAGGCCTTGATCTCGGCCTCGGTGAACCGTTCGGTCACCCACTGCTTGCGGGAGTACAGCCCGGTCTGGTCGGTGTAGTGCGGCGACGCCGGGTTCACCGACTCGCCGTAGGTGAGCACCGTGCGGGTGCGCGGGCCCTGAGGGGTCAGCTCGGTGGCCATCACGAAGCTGGAGCCGTAGGCAGGGGCGGTCCCGTCCGGGTGCGCCGCGCCCGTGCTGCCCGAGTCCGCGCCCGCCCGGACGACGTCGAAGCAGCCCTCGCCCGAGTCGCAGCCGTGCAACGGGATGCCCGCCCAGCGCTGGACCTCGCCGACAGTCGCGTCCAACGCGGTGCCGTCCGTGGCGAGTTGCCGCACCGCTGCGGCCAGGGCCGTCCGGGCGGTGGCGCTGTCGCCCCGGATGCCGGCCGGGGTGGTCAGCGGGTGCGCCGGGTCGAACGGGATCCGCTCCCACGCGTCGGTCCGGTACCGGTACAGGTCGCTGACGAACTCGCCCCACAGGACGGCGCCGTGGCCGTCGGCGTCGGCCCGCGTGCTCCAGGCGGCGAGGACCTCGCAGGCGGCGCTGACGTCGACCGGATGGCCGTCTTTGTCGTTCAGCACCGGGTTGGCCCGGCACATCGCCACCGCGTCGTCCCGGCCCAGCTCCGCGCTGTAGACGCGATCGCCGAACATGGCCGCCTGCAGGGTCGACAAGGTGAAGCCCGGGGCACCGAGCCCGTCGCTGCCGTCGCGCCGGTCGGCGATCATCCGCAGGCCCAGCTGGGCGCGCGTCCCGATCCCGGGGAATGTGCCGTAGACCGTCGGGTAACCGGTGATCGGGGCGGCGGGGTTGGCGAGGTACGGGTTGTTGTTGGAATTGGCCACGTAGTCGGTCCGGCTCACCTTCGGGTGGTTCGCCGGGCCGAAGATCCCGGGCACCACCGCGTCCGGGTCGCTGCCCGCGTCGCAGGCCGACACCGAGCCGTCCAGGCCGACCGGCTCGTCGTGGACCGGCGGCAGGGCGCACTGCTTGAGCTGCGCATCGGTGAGGTGCGGGACGGCGGAGGAGTCGGTGAAGTACGTCTCCCCCGTGGAGTCCGTGGCGATCGTGTAGTTCCAGGGGTTGCCCTGGTAGGTGTCGTCCGCCTGCTTCAGCTCGGCCAGACTCTGCGCCCGGTCCATCGCCAGCCACCCGTTCATCGAGCGCAGGTTCTCGGCGTTGGCGTCGCGCAGGGCGTAGGCGTGCTCGGTGCTCCAACTGCCGCCCAGCACCGGGCCGTAGCGGGAGGTGTAGAGGGTGCGGGTGACGGTCGAGAGGGTGCCGTCCGTGCCCCGGACGGTGACCGGGACCTCCTGGCGGCCCATCGGCTCGGCCTTGCCGTCGACCAGGTAGCTGGTCGGGTCGCCGGGCACCAGCGTCAGGCGGAACTGCGCCGCGTGCTGGGCGAAGCTGGACGTCGCGGTGAACGCCACGTTCCGGGTGTGGCCGATCTCGACCAGCGGGGTGCCGTAGAGGCCGGCGCCGGAGACGTCCAGGACGCCGGGGATGGTGAGCTGCACCTGGTAGAAGCGGTCCGAACCGGTCCACGGCAGGTGCGGGTTGGCGAGCAGCATCGCGTCGTGGTCGCGGGTGACGTCGCGGCCGAGCGCCCAGCCGTTGCTGCCGAGCTCCGGGTCACGGCCGGGGCTCTCCTTCGGTAGCGCGGACGCCGGGGCCGGGCCGGACGGTGCGGACGCCGGGGCGGGCGCGGACGGGACCGCCGGGGCGCCCGGGGTCGGCGGGGTGGCGGACGCGATGGCGTCCTGGGCACCGCCGAGGCCGGCGGCCGTGTCGACCTCGTAGATCATCCCCCAGACGTCCTCGGCGGTGATCGGCCGCACCCAGTCCTGGCCCCGGCAGCCGGCGTCCGGCAGCCGGTCCACGCCGGTGTCGCTCAAGTACCGGTTGTAGCCCGCCGCGTAGCCCTCGACCAGTCGCCGCACGTCGTCGGTCGGGCCGAGCGGCGCGGGCTTGTCCAGCAGCCGCTTGACGGAACCGCTGCGCTGCAGACCCTGGTGGTAGACGTCGCTGGTCAGGTTGTCGGAGCCGCTCGGCGCCGTCGCGTCCAGCCCGAGGTAGCGAGCCCGCTCGCCTCGTACCGTCAGTACCTGGTCGGCGAGTTCACACAGGTTGTCCTGTGCGAAGGCGTACCCGTACCCGTAGCCGAGGCCCCGGAAGTCGTGCGCCAGGATGTGCGGGATGCCGTACTCGGTGCGCCGGATCTGCGCCGAATAGCCGTCCCGCCCGCCGAGTTGGCCATCGGAATCGGCGGCGACGGCCGTCCCGGGCAGCAGCCCGGCGGTGACCGAGGCGAGGCAGAGCGCCGCCAGGCCGGTGGAGACCCGCTTCGAGGGTGAGGTGCTGTGACGTGAGGTCATGCCGCAACAGTGCCCGGGACGGCACCCCGGCGGCATCGGCCCGTTGATCTAATCCCCGGGCACGGCATTGGCCCGGGGGCGTACGCCCCCGGGCCAATCGCCGGCGCCGGGCTTCGGGCCGACCGATCCGTCAGCCGGTCCGAAGCCGCGGCGATCAGACGAGGACGCTCAGACGAGGTCGAACCGGTCCAGGTTCATGACCTTGACCCAGGCCGCGACGAAGTCCGCCACGAACTTCTCCTTCGCGTCGTCGCTCGCGTAGACCTCGGCGACGGCGCGCAGTTCGGAGTTGGAGCCGAAGACCAGGTCGGCCCGGCTGCCGCTCCACTTGAGCGCGCCGGTCTCGGCGTCCCGGCCCTCGAAGGTGTGCGCGTCCGCCGAGGTCGCCTTCCAACTCGTGCCCAGGTCCAGCAGGTTGACGAAGAAGTCGTTCGTCAGGACCTCGGGTGTCCCGGTGAGGACGCCGAGCGGGGACTGCTGGTGGTTGGCGCCCAGCACGCGCAGACCGCCGACCAGGACGGTCAGCTCGGGCGCGCTCAGGTTCAGCAGGTTCGCCCTGTCGAGCAGCAGGTACTCGGCCTGCAGCCGGTTGCCCTTGCCCACGTAGTTGCGGAAGCCGTCCGCGGCCGGCTCCAGCGCGGCGAAGGACTCGACGTCGGTGAGCTCCTGCGGCGCGTCCACCCGGCCGGGCGTGAACGGCACCTCGACGTCGCGACCGGCCGCCTTGGCCGCCTTCTCGACGCCGACGCCGCCGGCCAGCACGACCACGTCCGCGAGCGAGACCTGCTTGCCGCCGGCCCGGGCGTTGAACTCCTGCTGCACGCCCTCCAGGGTGCGCAGCACCGAGGCCAGCCGGTCCGGCTCGTTGACCTCCCAGCCGATCTGCGGCTGGAGCCGGATCCGGCCGCCGTTGGCACCGCCGCGCTTGTCACTACCGCGGAAGGAGGAGGCCGCCGCCCACGCGGTGGACACCAGCTCGGACACCGAGAGGCCGGAGGCGGCGATCCGCTGCTTGAGGCCGGCGACGTCGGCCGCGTCGATCTGCTGGTAGGTGACCGCGGGAAGCGGGTCCTGCCACAGCAGTTCCTCGCTCGGGACCTCGGGGCCGAGGTAGCGGGCGACCGGCCCCATGTCGCGGTGGGTGAGCTTGAACCAGGCCCGGGCGAAGGCGTCCGCGAACTGGTCGGGGTGCTCCATGAAGTGCCGGGAGATCGGCTCGTAGATCGGGTCCAGGCGCAGCGACAGGTCGGTGGTCAGCATCGTCGGGGCGTGCCGCTTGGCCGGGTCGAACGCGTCCGGGACGGTGTCCGCGCCGGCGCCGTCCTTCGGCTTCCACTGGTACGCGCCGGCCGGGCTCTTGGTGAGCTCCCACTCGTAGCCGAACAGCGTCTCGAAGAAGCTGTTGTCCCAGGTCGTCGGGGTGGCGGTCCAGGCGCCCTCCAGGCCGCTGGTGATCGCGTCCGGGCCCTTGCCGGTGCGGAAGGTGCTCTTCCAGCCGAGGCCCTGCTGCTCCAGCGGGGCGTCCTCGGGGTCGGGGCCGACGTTGTCCGCCGGGCCGGCGCCGTGGGTCTTGCCGAAGGTGTGGCCGCCGGCGATCAGCGCCACCGTCTCCTCGTCGTTCATCGCCATCCGGTAGAAGGTCTCGCGGATGTCGCGGGCGGCGGCGATCGGGTCCGGGGTGCCGTTGGGGCCCTCCGGGTTAACGTAGATCAGGCCCATCTGGACGGCGGCGAGCGGGCTCTCCAGCTGGCGGTCGCCGGTGTAGCGCTCGTCGCCCAGCCAGGTGGTCTCCGGGCCCCAGTAGACGTCCTCGTCCGGCTCCCACTCGTCCACGCGGCCGCCGCCGAAGCCGAAGGTCTCGAAGCCCATGCCCTCCAGCGCGACGTTGCCGGCCAGGACCATCAGGTCGGCCCAGGAGAGGCTCCGGCCGTACTTCTTCTTCACCGGCCACAGCAGGCGGCGGGCCTTGTCGAGGCTGGCGTTGTCGGGCCAGCTGTTCAGCGGCGCGAAGCGCTGCTGGCCGCCGCCGGCACCGCCGCGACCGTCGCGGATCCGGTAGGTGCCCGCGCTGTGCCAGGCCATGCGGATGATGAACGGACCGTAGTTCCCGTAGTCGGCCGGCCACCAGTCGTGCGAGGTGGTGAGGGCCGTCGCGATGTCGCGCTTCACGGTCGGCAGGTCGAGGGAACTGAACGCCGCGGCGTAGTCGAAGTCCGCACCGAGCGGGTTCGCCACGGCCGGGTTCTTGGCAAGGATCTTCAGGTTGAGCCGCTCCGGCCACCACTGGCGGTTTCCGCCGCCCTGGGTCGGGTGCGGCGCGCGCCCGTGGGCTACCGGGCAGCCGCCCGTGCCCTCCGCCTGCGGCTCGGCAACGATCGGATCGTGGTTCTCAGACATGGGAATCCTTCCCTACAAGGCGGATCACGGTGTCTTCCTGCTACCCAGGCTATCGCCGGAGCCGATCCTACGATGGACGCAATCCAAGTCAAGAAAGGCACCAAACCCATATCCGATCGGGAACCGGAGAGAAGCCGATAACGGTTGGTAAAATCCGGTCTTCCCATTGACCTGAATAGGTGAACCGATATGAGTGACCTGCTGGAGCGGCTGCGCGGGCGCGGCTGGCGCCTCACCTCCCAGCGGCGTGTCGTGGCGGAGGTCCTGGACGACGGCGAGCACGTTCACCTCACCGCCGACGAGGTCCACGCCAGAGCCGCCGAGCGCCTGCCCGAGATCTCCCGGGCCACCGTCTACAACACCCTCGGCGAACTGGTCACCCTCGGCGAGGTCACCGAGGTCTCCACCGACGGCCGCGCCAAGCGCTACGACCCCAACGCCCACCACCCCCACCAGCACCTCGTCTGCACCGGCTGCGGCACCATCCGCGACGTCCACCCCAGCGGCAGCCCCCTCACCGACCTCCCCGCCGACCAGCGCTTCGGCTTCACCGTCACCGACGCCGCCGTCACCTACCGGGGGCTCTGCCCGGCCTGCGCCTCCTGACCCCGGCCGCCGGGCAGATCGGCGGGACGTGAGGCGCCGCGGTGGCGATCATCGGCTCGTCTCATCAGCCTGTCCTGAATACGCCGTCACACCACACACGGGCGTGCCTTCCACTGTTCCGACGACCGGGCTCACGACACCCTGTTCACGTGCTCCTGATCGAGCGTCACCTCACCGGCGCCACGGCAGCGCCGGGTGGCGCACCAGGGCCGCCGGGCACGGGGGCGGAACGGTCTGCCTCGGTATTGCCTTCGTGGCCCTCTCGCGCGGTGGCCCCTTGGTGCTATGGCTGGAGATCAAACCCCCAGCGACAGGAGCCGCCATGAAACGTGAACGCGAACAGCCGGGGCGGCCCGCCCCCGCACCCCGGGGCACCCCGGCCCGGCCGCAGGCGCGGAACGCGTCCCCGCCGCCCCGGAACTCCGTGCCCGGTCCGGACCTGCTCGCGACGCTGCAACGCACCGTCGGCAACGCGGCGGTGGCACGGCTGATGCAGCGCTCCTCCGCGCACCGGGGGCTCGACCCGCAGGGACAGCCGCTCGCACCCTCGCCGCGTGACGCCGAGGCCGACGCGGTCCGCGCGGTGTCCGGCCCGGTACCGGCGCACGATCCGCACGCCACGGAGTCGACCCCCGCCGGCGGGCGGAGCGGCGAGGCGGCCGTCCAGCGCACCCTGGCGCCGGGGCTCCCGAAGGGGACTGCCGTCGTCAAGCACGAGGACGACGGGGACAGTCCAGTGAACTACACGATCAGCGGGTTCAGTTTCGGGTCCTATCTGATCGCCGACGAAGCCGGCAAGAAGGTTCGCGCGTCCCCCCTCGCCAAGGAATGGGGAACTGTCGAGGGTCGCGAGGAGTCCCGCAGGAACTACACGGCCGCCCGCGAGCAGGAGCTGGATCCGGCGGCCGTCGCCGCCAGGCAGAAGCAGGCGGACCTCGATCTCGGCGAGAACTACCTCAGCGCGGACTACCGCCGGATCAATCCGCTGCTGGCGGCCCTCGGGGTGGTCGGCTACGGCCCTGCCGAGATCGCGAGCCCCGACTTCTCCTTCCAGTCGAAGGAGGCGGAGGTCCTTGAGGCATGGCGCAAGGTGGCCATCGCGCGAGGCTACGCGGACGAGATCAGCACGGAGGGGTGGGACACGAAGCACCTCCGGGACACCTTCGAGATCTTCCGGCGGATCAACGGCGTGTGGGGTGACTTCTCGAAGCCGTCCGCGAATGCGGAGGGGAAGGTGCTGCGTGGCGACAGCAAGCACCTGTACGACTCGTTCGGCGGCATCCTGAAGCCCGACGCCCACCCGGACGGCGGCTACGTCACGGTCAACAAGACGATCGCATGGCCGGCGATCCTGTCGACCACCTACGGCGATCCGCTGACCCACTCGTACGTGGCGGGCAAGGACATCGTGTGGGAATTCAGCGTGCCGGACGAACACCAGGGAAGGTCGCTCGGCCGGAACAACCAGTCCGAGCAGGAGATGACCTTCCCCCTCGGCACAAGGATCAACGTCAAGCAGATTCTCGTCCGGAGGGGCAAGTACCAGACCGAGAAGACGCAGAAGTACGGCGAGAGCGCCACCGTGATCGTGTTCGCCGACATCCTCTGACAGGTCGGCGGTGGCCGCCGTCGGGCGGCCTCTCCGGTCAGCTCGTCGCGGCCCAGGAGAGGAGGAGGCGGAGGGCGTCGTCGGAGGGAGTGGCGGGGTCGGGGGTGTAGGTGATGAGGGCCTGACCGGGGTCGTCGGCGGGGCGGAGGGTGTCGTAGGCGAGGTCGAGGGCGCCGGCGATGGGGTGGTGGAAGAGCTTGCGGCCGGAGGTCTTGTCGGCGACCGGGTGTTCGGCCCAGAGGTGGCGGAACTCCTCGCTGTGGACGCAGAGTTGGCCGACGAGTTCGGCGAGGAGGGGGTCGTGGGGGCGGCGGCCGGCTTCGAGGTGGAGGAAGGCGACGTTCTCCCGGGCGCAGGCCGTCCAGTCTCCGTAGAGTTCGCGCGAGGCGGGGTCGAGGAAGGTGCTGCGGGCGATGTTGCGGTCCTCGGGCGGGAGGGCGCCGTAGTCGCCGAAGAGGGCGGCGGCGGCGCGGTTCCAGGCGAGGACGTCCATCCGGTGGCCCATCACCAGGGCCGGGGTGTGGTCGAGTTGCTCCAGCAGGCGCAGCAGGGAGGGGCGGGGCTGCTGCGGGGCGGTGCGCCGGCGCGGGGTGCGGCGGGTGGGGCGGGCCAGGCGGTGGAGGTGGCCGGACTCGTCGGGGGCCAGCTGGAGGGCGCGGGCGACGGCGTCGAGGACGGCCTCGGACGGGTTACCGACACGGCCCTGTTCGAGCCGGGTGTAGTAGTCGACGCTGACGCCGGCGAGGTGGGCGAGCTCCTCCCGGCGGAGCCCGGCGACCCGGCGTCGGCCACCGTAGTCGGGCAGGTCGACGTCCTCGGGCCGCAGCTGGGCGCGGCGGGTGCGGAGGAACTCGCTCAGGGCGCTGGTCGGGTTCATACGGATGATTCTCACCCGTGGACGGGACGCCGTGCCTGGCCCTGTCAGGACCAGGCACGGCGTCCGAGCACGATCAGGCACGGCGACCAAGCGCAGCCAGGTACGGCCAGGGCTCAGCCGGCGACGGCCTGGACCGCGGGGACGAGCCCGCCGTCGATGACGATGTCCTGCGAGGTGATGTAGGAGGAGCGGTCGGAGAGCAGGAAGACGACGGTCTCGGCGACGTCCTCGGCCCGGCCGAGGCGGCCGAGCGGGACGCTGGCGCGGATCGGCTCGTGGGCGGCCGGGTCGGGAACGATCGCGTGGAACATCTCGGTGGCGATGAAGCCGGGGCTGACCGAGTTGACCCGGATGCCGCGCCCGGCGAGGCCGGTGCCGAGGGTGCGGGCGAGGCTGAGGACCGCCGCCTTGGTCGCGGCGTAGACCGGGGCGTCGGGCAGGCCGCGGTGCGGGGTCCAGGAGGCGTTGAGGACCACGGAGCCGCCACCGGCCGCCTCCAGCAGCGGCAGGGCGTGCTGGACGGTGAAGAAGACGCCCTTGAAGTTGACGTCGACGGTGTGGTCGAAGACGCCCTCCGTGACGTCGGCGGCGGGCTGGAAGACTCCGACGCCCGCGTTGGCGAAGACGCCGTCCAGCGTGCCGTGGCGTTCTCGGATGATGTCGGCGAGCCGGGCGAGGTCGGCCGGGACGGCGACGTCGGCGCGGACGGTGAGCAGGCGGTCGCCGCCGGCCGGTTGTTCGGCGGTCAGCTGTTCGGCGGCGCGGGCGAGCCGGGCGTCGTCACGGCCGGTGATGACCACCTGGGCGCCGGCGACGAGGAGGAGTCGGGCGGTGGCGAGGCCCATGCCGCTGGTGCCGCCGGTGACGAGGACGGTGCGGTCGGCGAATTCCCGGGAGGGGGCGTTGTCGGTCATGGGCCTCACTCTCCCGACGGCCGCCGGGGTGGGACCAGGCCCGGCTCGACCCTGGGTCCGGCAGGACCACCCTGCGTCCGGAAAAGCCGCCGTGCCACCGGGAATCGGAGCGGCCACCGGACGGTTGGGCCAAGGCGACGGGCTTGACGACCATCCGGTACTCGCACGAGGGGATCTCCCATGAAGATCGGCATCATCGGCGCAGGCAACATCGGCGGCAACCTGACCCGGCGGCTGACGGCGCTCGGGCACGAGGTCTCGGTGGCCAACTCGCGCGGTCCGCAGTCACTGGCCGCGCTGGTCGAGGAGACGGGTGCGACGGCCGTGCCGGCCACCGAGGCGGCGCGCGGGGCACAGGTCGTGGTGGTCACCGTGCCGCTGAAGAACGTGCCCGACCTGCCCGCCGGGCTGCTGGCCGGCGCGGCGGAGGGCGTCGCGGTGATCGACACCGGCAACTACTACCCGCAGCAGCGCGACGGCCGGATCGACGAGATCGAGGACGACGGGGTGACCGAGAGCCGCTGGACGGAGCAGCACCTCGGCCACCGGGTGGTGAAGGCCTTCAACGGCACCTACGCGCAGGACCTGCTGGAGCGGCCGCGCCCGGAGGGCGACCCGGAGCGGATCGCCGTGCCGGTGGCGTCGGACGACGAGGCGGCCAAGCGCGTGGTGCGGGCGCTGATCGACGAGTTGGGCTTCGACACGGTGGACGCGGGCGGGATCGACGAGTCCTGGCGCCAGCAGCCCGGCACGCCGGTGTACGGGCTGCGCGCCGGGGTGGCGGCCGTCACCCGGGCGCTCGCGGAGGCGTCTCCGGAGCGCCCGGCCGACCACCGGGCGTAAGGGCCTGTCAGCAGGCCCGTCCTCTCAGCCGATGCGGCGGGCACCCTCGGCCGGGACGGCGGTGAGGGTGCGCGGCGCGGCGTAGCCGGCGGCCCGGAACGCGGTGGTGACGGCGGCGGCGACGGTGTCGGCGGCCGGTGCGTCGACGAGGGCGATGACCGAGCCGCCGAAGCCGCCGCCGGTCATCCGGGCACCGTGGGCGCCGGCGGCGAGGGCGGCCTCGACCGCGAGGTCGGTCTCCGGGCAGGAGACCCGGTAGTCGTCGCGCAGCGAGGCGTGCCCGGCGGTGAGGATCGGGCCGAGCGCGGCGAGGTCGCCGGCGTCCAGGCGGGCCACGGCGGCCGTGACCCGCTCGTTCTCGGTGACCACATGCCGCACCAACGGTCGTAGCTCCTCCGGCAGTCGGGCCAGCGCGGCCGGCAGCGCAGCCGTCCCGAGGTCGCGCAGGGCGGGCAGCCCGAGCAGTGCGGCCGCCCGTTCGCAGCCGGCCCGCAGGGCGGCGTAGGCGCCGTCGCCGAGGTCGTGCTTGACCCGGGTGTCGAGGACGAGCAGGGTGAGTCCGGCGCCGGCCAGGTCGATCGGCACGTGACGCATCGCCAGGTCGCGGCTGTCCAGGTGCAGGGCGGCGCCGGCGCGGCAGCACATCGAGGCCATCTGGTCCATGATCCCGCAGGGGACGCCGACGAAGGCGTTCTCGGCCCGCTGCGCGATCAGGGCCAGTTCGGCCGCCGACAGCCCCAGCCCGTACAGGCCGTCGTACGCGACCGCGACGGCGCACTCCAGGGCGGCCGAGGAGGACAGCCCGGCGCCGCCGGGCACGTCGCTCTCCAGCCGGAACTCCGCTCCGCCGACCTCGTGCCCGGCCTCGCGCAGCGCCCACACCACGCCGGCCGGGAAGGCCGCCCAGCCGGGCACCGAGCCCGGGGCGAGGTCGGCGACCCGGAGTTCCGCGACCGTGTCGTCGCCCTGGGCCGACCAGAGCCGCAGCACGCCGTCGTCGCGGCGCCGGGCCTGGGCGCGGACGGCCTGCGGGAGGGCGATCGGCAGCACGAACCCGAGGTTGTAGTCGGTGTGTTCGCCGATCAGGTTGACCCGGCCGGGGGCGGCCCACGCCCCCTCGGGGGCGTGGCCGTACAGCTCCTCGAAGGTGTTCACAGGGCGACCTCTCGCAGCCGGCGGGCCGCGTCCTCGGGGGTGACGTCGTTGACGAAGGCGTCCATGCCGGATTCGACCCCGGCCAGGAACTTCAGTTTGTCGGCGGTGCGCCGGATGGTGAACAGCTCCAGGTGGAGGGCGAGTTCGTCCTCCTGCCCGGCGGGCGCCTGGTGCCAGGCGGAGATGTAGGGGGTGCGGCCGCCGCCGAAGAGACGGTCGAAGCGCCGCAGCAACTCCAGGTAGAGGGAGGGGAATTCGGCGCGCTGCGGCTCGTCGAGGCCGGTCAGGTCGGGCACCCGGCGGTGCGGGTAGAGGTGCACCTCGTACGGCCAGCGGGCGGCGAAGGGGACGAAGGCCGTCCAGTGCTCGCCGGCGAGCACCACCCGGTCGCCGTGGGCGCGTTCGGCGGCGAGGAGGTCGTCGAAGAGGCTGCGGCCGGTGGCGGCGCGGTGGTCGGCCGCGCGCGCGGCCATCCGGGCGGTGCGCGGGGTGGTGAACGGGAAGGCGTAGATCTGGCCGTGCGGGTGGGCGAGGGTGACGCCGATCTCGGCGCCGCGGTTCTCGAAGCAGTAGACCTGCCGGACGCCGGGGAGGGCGGCGAGTTCGGCGGTGCGGTCGGTCCAGGCGTCGAGGACCAGGCGGGCCCGCGGTTCGTCGAGGTCGGCGAACGAGGCGTCGTGGTCGGCGGTGAAGCAGACCACCTCGCAGCGCCCGGTGCCGGGGCCTGCGGTCCACAGGCCGCCGTCCGGCTCGGCGGGCGCACCGAACGCGCCGGGCACGCCGGGCACGCCGGGCACGCCGGGACCGTCCGCACCGAGCTCACCCGTACCGGCCAGCGAGGGGAAGCGGTTCTCGAAGACGGCCACCTGGTAGTCGTCGGCGGGGATCTCGCTGAGCCGGCCGTCCCGGGAGGGGCAGAGCGGACACTCCTCGGCGGGGGGCTGGTAGATGCGGGCCTGGCGGTGCGCGGCGACGGTGACCCAGGCCCCGGTGGCCGGGTCGAGCCGGACCTCGGAGCCGTGGGCCGGCGGATCGAGCGGGCGCCGGTCGACGGCGTCCCGGGGGACGGCCTCGCCACCGTCGTAGTAGATCAGCTGCCGCCCGTCCGCGAGTGTGGTCACGGTCTTGGCGGTGGGCTGGGTCAGAGTCCCGGCCATGGCCTTCTTCCCTCTATCCGACATGAAACAACAATATCCAACATTATCCATCAGACCTGGCTGTCCGGAAGGGGTCCGCGCCTGCCATGATGGCGGTGACCGTGACCCGCGGCCCGTGACCCGCGGCCCGTGACCCGCGGCCCGTTGATCCACACCGACACCGAGGAGGCCCCCGATGGCTGACAGCGCCCAACCGCTCGCCGGACAGCGCCGCGTGCTGATCCTGGAGCAGGTCCGCGCGCGCGGCGGGGTCCGGGTGACCGAACTGGTCCGGGACCTCGGGGTGTCCGACATGACGATCCGCCGTGACCTGGACGCGCTGGCCCGCCGCGGGCTGGTGCACAAGGTGCACGGCGGGGCGGTGCGGATCGAGGCGGCCGCCAGCGGCGAGCCCGGGTTCGAGACCAAGGCCGGCTGGCAGCTGCCCGCCAAGGAGGCGATCGCCAAGGCGGCCGCCGCCCTGGTGCCGCCCGGCTCGGCGGTCGGGCTGGCGGCCGGGACGACCACCTTCGCGGTCGCCCGGCACCTGCGCGCCGTCGAGGGCCTCACCGTGGTCACCAACTCGCTGCGGATCGCGGAGCTGATGGAGGAACCCGACGAGGACGGCACGCCCGCCACCGCGACGGTGATCCGCACCGGCGGCGTGCGCACGCCCTCGGACGCGCTGGTCGGCCCGGTGGCCGACCAGGCGATCCGCTCGCTGCACGTGAACGTGCTGGTCATGGGCTGCCACGGCCTCTCGGCCGAGACCGGGCTGACCACCCCGAACCTGGCCGAGGCGGAGACCAACCGGACCTTCCTGCAGTCCGCCCGCCGGGTGGTCGTGGTGGCCGACCACACCAAGTGGAACGCGGTCGGCCTGGCCTCCTTCGCCGCGCTGGAGCAGCTGGACGTCCTGGTCACCGACGACGCGCTGGCGGCCGAACACCGGGCGGCGGCGGCCCGGCTGGTCGGCGAGCTGATCGTCGCGCCGTCCGGGGAGCCGGAGCAGGTGGCGCACCCGTAGGCCCACCATCGGCTCACCCCGAGCTGGCCCGCACCACCAGCTCGGCGGGCAGCTCCAGCCCGGCCGCCGGCGGTGCCTCCCCCCGCACCTGGTCGAGCAGCCGCCCGACCAGCGCGGCGGCGATCGCCCGCAGCGGGAGCCGCACCGAGGTCAGCGCGGGGTGCAGGTGGCGGCAGAGCGGCGTGTCGTGGAAGCCGGTGACCGCCACCCCGGCCGGCCCGACCACCAGCCCCTCCGCCCGGACCGCCTCGTAGACGTCCAGCGCCAGCAGGTCGCTCGCCGCCGCGAAGGCGGTCGGCCGCTCGGGCCCGCGCAGCAGTTCCCGGACGGCCGCCACGTCCGGCCGCACCGCCTCCACCGCGGACAGGCCGAGCCGGCCCGCCTCGGCGAGGAAGCCCGCCCGGCGGGCGGCCATCCAGGGCAGCTCCCCGGCTCGGCCGACGTACCCGATCCGGCGGTGGCCGAGCGCCGCGAGGTGGCGCACCACCGCGGCCATCGCCGCGTCGTTGGCGATGTCCACCCAGTGCTGCGGCTCCCCCGGACCGGTCCGTCCGAAGGTGACGAACGGCACCCCGACCCGGGCGACGTGCCCGATCCGGGGGTCGTCGTGCAGCACGTCCGCCAGGACCAGGCCGTCGACCTGACGGGCCGCCACCAGTTCGTCGATGGCCGCCCGAGGGTCCGCCGCCCCCGGCCCGGCATCCCGCCCCCCGCCCTGTCCCGGACGGAAGAGCAGCACCCGCTGCCCCCGCGCCCCGGCCGCGTCGACCAGCGCCTCCAGGAAGCCGGCCATCAGCGGGTTGGGATCGAAGGGGTCGTCCACCGGGGCGAGGTAGCCGATGGTGCGCCGGGCGCCGCTGCGCAGCGAGCGCGCCGACTGGTCGGGCTGGTAGCCGAGTTCGCGGATCGCCGCAGTCACCCGTTCCAGGGTGTCCGGCCGGACCCGCTGGGGGGCGTTGAGCGCGTTGGAGACGGTCTGCCGGGACACCCCGGCCGCGCGCGCGACCTCCTCGATGGTGGTGGCGCCGCGGCGCGGTCGGCGTGTTCCCTCGGGCATCGCAGACTCCCAGGACGGTTGCTCAGGCGGTCGATCTGTCGAACCGGCAGCGGTCTGTCGGGCCGGTGCAGGCCGGCCGGATCAGTGGCGAGCCGGCAGGCCGGTGGCCGTCCGGTCAGACCAGTGGACGGCGCAGGGTCAGCAGCCCGCCGCGCGGCACCGGGATGGTGCCCGCCCGGTCGAGCTCGACCTCGCCCTGCCGGACGATACGCCCTCGGGCGTCCTGCACGGTGGCCTGCACCGTCCCGCCACCGCCGGTCAGCCGGACGTCCGGGTCGACGTCGGCGTTGGCGACCAGCAGCGTGCGCCAGCCGTCCCCGGAGGCGTCCACCGGCAGCGCGGCGTAGCGCGCCACCACGACGGTGGCGCCGCCGTCGGCGGTCACCATCGGGTAGCCGAGGTCCGGCCGGGCCGGGCGCAGCCCGCCGAGCTGCAGGGTGTCGGCGTGCTCGCGGAAGACGCCGAGCCAGAAGGCGATCGCCTCGCGCTGCCCGGGGCTCTGCGCGGCGAGGTCGACGGAGATCTGCGGCACCGAGTACAGCACGTTGATCAGGTGGCAGGCGATCTGCTCCGGCGGCTCGGCCGGGTGCCACATCAGCATGTCCGCGTGGACCGGCACCGGCCCGGCGGCGAGCCGCACGTCGATCGTCCGCTGCCGGTTCTCCTGCGGGCTGAGCGGGCAGTCGGTCGCGCGGATCATGGTGACGTACGGCCACAGGCCGGGGCTGACGTACGGCTGGCGGTGCTCGATCATCGCCTCCGGATCGACCGCGGTGATCCGGCCGCGGATCGCGGCGAGCAGCCGCTCGACACCCTCGTCGACGCTCTCGCAGTCCGCCTCGGGGCCGACGGGCGGCGCCTCCGCCCGGGCGAACCAGTCGACGAAGTCGACCTTGAGCCCGTCCATGCCCCACTCCTCGACGGCGCGGGCGAGCCGGCCGGTCAGGAACTCACGGACCTCGGGGTAGCGCGGGTCGGCGACGATCGCGCCCATGTGCGCGGCGTCGGCGAGCGCGTACCGGCCGATCCGTTCGAAGGCGGCGCTGTCCTTGCCGATGAACGGCAGCGCGTACCAGAGCATGTACCGCACGCCGAGGTCGTGGACGCGCCGCACGTGGGCGGCGGTGTCGGGGAGCGAGACCGGCTCCCAGTCGCCGCAGTGCGCGTAGCCGCGGGTGCGGTCGGCGGTCATCCAGCCGTCGTCGACGATGATGACGTCCAGGCCGAGTTCCCTGCCGAGCGCGGCCTGGGTCTCGACGCCCTCGGGCGTGATGTCCTGGTGCATCGAGTACCAGGTGGAGTAGGCGGGGCGGCGGGCGGCGGCGGGGATGTCGGCCTCGCGGCCGGTCCACCACCAGTCGGCGAGGCCGGCCAGGCAGCGGGCGAAGTGCCGGCGGGAGGTGTCGATGCGGACGGTGAGCCGGTCGGTGGCCTGGGCCCAGAACCGGAACTCGCCGGTCTCCTCCAGCACTCCGGCGCCGGCCAGCACGTCGGCGCGCTCGGCGGCGAAGGCACAGATCGCGACGTCGCCGGTGCCGATCAGGGCGGCGATCGGGGCGCCGTTGGCCAGGCTGGTGCGGCGCGGGGCGCTCCAGGCGGCGGGCAGCCAGCCGGTGCCGCGCGGCTCGGGGGTCCAGAAGGCGGTGGCGTCGACGCACGGCACCCGCCACTCGATCCGGACGTCGCCCTTCCCCTCCGCGGTCACCTCGACGACGCCCTCGCCCACCGTACGGGCGGTCGCCGGGCCGCTGACCCGCAGGTCCAGGCCCTCGGCGGACAGCGGGCGCAGGCCGCCGCCGGCGGTCGGGGCGTGCGGTTCCCAGATCTCGGTCATGCTCAGCCTTTCGTGGCGCCGGCCAGCAGGCCGGAGATGAACTGCCGTTGGAGGACCAGGAAGAGGACCATCATCGGCAGCGTGGACAGCGCGGTGCCGGAGAGGATCGCGCCGTAGTCGGTGTTGCTCTTGTTGCCGTGCAGGGTCGCGAGGGCGACCGGCAGGGTGTGCATCTCGGGGCTGCGCAGAGCGATCAGCGGCCAGACGAACTGGTTCCAGGAGCCGAGGAAGAGGAAGATCGAGAGGGCTGCCAGCACAGGCCTCATGACCGGCACCACCACGCTGAACAGCACCCGGAACTCGCCCGCGCCGTCGACCCGGGCGGCGTCCAGGAGCTCGTCCGGCAGGCTGCTCAGTGACTGCCGCATCAGGAAGATGGCGAACGGCACGCACAGGCTGGGCAGGATCAGCGCCTGGTAGGTGTCCAGCAGGCCGAAGTTCATCATCATCTTGAACAGCGGCACCAGCATGACCTGTTCGGGCACCACGAGGGTGGAGAACAGCAGGGCGAACAGCAGGGTCCGGCCGCGGAAGCGGAACTTGGCGAAGGCGTAGCCCGCCAGCAGGGCGACGACGAGGGCGCCCAGCGTCTGGATCCCGGCCACCAGCAGCGAGTTGCCGACGACCCGGAGCAGGCCGATCTTCTGCTGGAGGTGGTCGAGGTTCTCGCCCAGGTGACCGCCGGGCAGCAGCTTGGGCGGCCAGTCGAAGACCTCGGTGTCCTTGCGGGTGGAGGAGACCACCAACCAGTAGAAGGGGGCGATCGACAGCCCGGTGACGCCGGCGAGGAGGAAGGTCAGCGGCCAGCCGCGCAGCTTCTTGAGGGGGTTCACGCGCTTTGAGGTCTCGTTCTTGGAGGTCACGTGTCGCGCTCTCCCATCAGGCGCATCTGAACGGCGCCGAGCACCGTCACGAGCAGGGTGAGCGCGTAGGCGATGGCAGAGGCGTAGCCGAAGTCGAAGTACCGGAAGCCGTTCTGGTACAGGTACATGGAGACGGTCAGGGTGGCGTTGTCCGGCCCGCCACCGGTCAGCACGTACGGCTCGTCGAAGAGCTGGAGCGTGCCGATGGTCGAGAGCACGATCGTGAACAGCAGCACCGGGCGCAGCGCGGGGACGGTGATGGAGGTGAAGCGGCGGATCGGTCCGGCGCCGTCGACCATCGCGGCCTCGTACAACTCCCGCGGAATGGACTGGAGTCCGGCGAGGTAGATGACGGCGTTGTATCCGGTGTAGTGCCAGGTGAGCACCAGGACGACGGCCATCCGGGCCCAGACGGGCTGGCCCAGCCAGTCGACGGAGGGCAGGCCGACGGCGTTCAGCACCCAGTTGACCGCGCCGTCGTCGGCCTTGAGCAGGTAGGCGAAGATCACGCCGGTGGCGACCAGGCCGGTGACGGAGGGCATGAAGACGCCGAGCCGCCACACCGTGCGCCAGCGCACCAGCGCGGAGTTGATGCCGACGGCCATCAGCAGGGCCAGTCCGAGCATCAGCGGGACCTGCACGACGAGGATCTCTGCGGTGTTGCGCAGGGCGGTCCAGAACAGTGGATCGTCCAGCAGCCGCTGGTAGTTGGCGAGGCCGGCGCCGTGGGTGGCGGTGCCGGAGCCGGTGGTGAAGGACAGCAGCAGCGAGTCGATGACCGGGTAGGCCTTGAACACGCCGAAGGTCAGCAGGGCGGGGGCGAGCAGCAGGTACGGCACGGCGGTGCGCCGCCAGCGGGACCGGCGCGGCGCTGCGGACCTCCTGGTGAGGGCGGCGGGCGGGCTGGCGGCACTCATGCGGTACCGCGCCCGGTCTGCTGGGCGAGCTGCTTGGCGGCGTCCTGGAGGACGGCGGCCGGGTCGGCGCCCTTGAGGAGGACCTTGACCTGGGCGTCACTGACGAGCTTGAGGGCGCGGGCGTAGTCGCCGGAGTAGTTGGTGGGGTCGCCGCCCTCGGTGGCGAGGTCGGCGAAGGTCTTGAGCACCGGCTGGCCGCCGTAGTAGGCGCTCGGCGCGGCGTACAGCGGGTCGGCGTAGGCCTCGGTGAGGGCCGGGAAGACGCCGCCCGCGTTGAACATGGCGTTCACCGAGGCCGGACGGGTGACCGCGTACTCGACGAACTTCCAGGCGGCGCGGCGGCGCGGGCTGGACGCGGCGACGGCGAGGTGGGTGGAGTTGACCAGCGCGGTGCGCTTGCCGCCGGGGGTGACCGCCGGGGGCTTGGTGAGACGCCAGTTGCCGCTCTGGTCGGGGAACTTCTTCTCCAGGTAGTGCGCGACCCAGGCGGGCATCGCGGCCACCGCGAGCTTGCCGCTCTTCATCACGGGCATCCAGCTCTGGACGCCGGGGGTGTCGCCTATCAGCCCGGCCTCGTCCAGCCGCTTGACGATGGTCAGGGCGCGCACGGCCGGCTCCGAGCCGACGGTGATCTTGCCCTGGAGGTCGAAGTAGAAGGCGCCCTGGAGCTGCATCAGGGCCTGGACGAAGTCCAGGTCGGGGGTGGGGTTGGCGGCCCGGTTGACGCCGATCAGGGCGACGCCGGGGTTGGCGGCCTTGAAGCGGTCGGCCACGGCGAGCAGGTCGTCCCAGGTGGCGAAGGACTCGGGGTCGATGCCCGCCTTGTCGAAGTAGTCCTTGCGGTAGAAGAAGCCGAGCGGGTTGACCTCCCAGGGCAGCGCGTAGGCGTGGCCGTCCTTGCCGCTGACGACGGGCCACAGGCCCTTGGCGAACTTGTCCTTGTGCGCGTCGGCACCGAGCGCGGAGAGGTCGGCCAGGCCGCCGGGGAACTTCTCCATGTAGCCGGGCAGGTAGTCGCAGCCGATGTGCAGCACGTCGCCGAGGCCCTGGCCGCCGGCCGCCATGCCGACGGTGATCTTGTCCCAGATGGCCGGTTCGCCGATGTCCTGGACGTCGACCTTGATCCCCGGGTTGTCCTTCTCGAAGGCCGGGACGATCCCGCGCAGGGCGTCGGCGGCGGTGGCCCAGGACCAGACGGTGATGGTGCCGGTGTCGGCGTCCCCGCCCGAGGCGCTCCCCGAACCGGAGTCGCCGCAGGCCGTGAGCGCGCCGCCGGCCGCCAGGGCCAGCAGACCCGCCCCGGAGGCTCGGAGCAGATCGCGACGAGAAAGGTGTGACATTGCATTCCTCTCGGTGGGGTGGCGAGGGTAGGGGAGCGCGAGAAGGGGGGTGGCGAGAGCGGGGGGATGGCGAGAGTGAGGGGGTCGGGCTGGTTTTGAACGTTCAAATGCACAAAACAAACCGGAAACAAACAGGTTCGAACGGGCGGGTCACAGCAAACGCCCACCCTCCCCGCTTCGTCAAGACCCGAGCGCGGGGAGGGCGGGCTCCGAAACCGATCTGTTACCGACCCGCGCGCCGACCGCCGGGCGAAGATCCGCAGCAGTCATGGCAACCCCGCACCACCGAAGGAGCGTTAGGCGAAGACGACCAACATCGGTCTGTAGGAACAACTTTCCGAACACCAGCTGACCAGGTGTCGGAGAAAAGGAGGCAATGGTGCGGGCTGTTCGAGGCGTGGCCGTCCTGCTGGCGGTGGGGGTCGTCGCGGCCCTGGTCGCGGGAGACTCCGACGCGAAGGGCAGACCGACCGCCGCCGACGCCGCTCCGTCGAGCCCCGCGCCCGACCCGACCGACACGCCGCCCGCCGGCCCCGGCCCCGGCCCCGTCCCCGCCCCCACGCCGACCTGGGACGGCCAGGTCAAGGTGCTCGGCGACGGCTCCACCTCCGACACCGGCCCGCAGCCCAGGCAGGCCACGCCGGAGAAGCTGAAGCCCGGCGAGAAGCCGCCGCAGTTCGTGGTGTTCTCCTGGGACGGGGCACTGGAGGGCGACGACCACCTGTTCTCGCGCTTCCGCAAGCTGGGCGCGGAGAACAACGCCCAGATGACGTTCTTCCTCTCCGGCATCTACACCCTGCCCAAGTCCAAACGCACGCTCTACCACCCGCCGCAGCACGACGTCGGCACCGCCTCCATCGACTTCGCCACCGACGCCCACATCAAGGACACCCTGGAGCAGCTGCGCCTGGCGTGGCAGGACGGGAACGAGATCGGCACCCACTTCAACGGGCACTTCTGCAACGCCAAGGGCGGCAGCGAGTGGAGCACCGAGGAGTGGAAGAGCGAGCTCGACCAGGCGATCTCCTTCGTCACCAACTGGAAGACCAACACCGGCCTCAAGAACCTGCCGCCGCTGCCCTTCGACTACACCAAGGAGCTGGTCGGCGGCCGCGCCCCCTGTCTGGAGGGCCAGAAGGCCCTGCTCCCGGCCGAGAAGGCGACGGGCTTCCGGTACGACGCCAGCTCGCCGGGCGAGTTCCAGGTCTGGCCCACCAAGAAGGGCGGCATCTGGAACTTCCCACTCCAGATGCTGCCCTACCCGGGCAAGTCGACCCAGGGCCTCTCGATGGACTTCAACTTCCTGGCCGGCCAGTCCGGGGACAGCACCAAGGGCGACCCGAAGAAGTACGCCACCTGGGAGAAGGAGACCCGGGAGAGCTATCTCAGCGGCTTCGAACGGGTCTACAACGGCAGCCGGGCCCCGCTCTTCATCGGGAACCACTTCGAGACCTGGAACGGCGGCATCTACATGCAGGCCATCGAGGACGTGATGAAGAGCGTCTGCAAGCGGGACGGCGTCCGCTGCGTCTCCTTCCGCCAGGTCGCCGACTGGCTGGACGCCCAGGACCCCAAGGTACTCGACAAGCTGCGCAGCCTGGACCCCGGGCAGCCGGCCGACTGGTCACGACTGGTCAAGTGACCCGGTCCCGGCGGCCGTGGGGCCCGTGGTGTCACGGGCCCCACGGCGGGCCGGGCCTGCCCGGCCGCCGCTAGGACGTCTTCATGTACGAGGTCCAGATCCGGGTGGGCAGCGCGGAGTCCGGGGTGTCCGGGGCGGCGCCGCCCACCCCCTCCAGCGAGAGCAGCTTCATGTCCTTCAGGTCCGCCCGGAAGACCGTGACCGCCGTGGACACCTGCCCGTTGTAGCCGACGAACCACCCCGCCGTACGGTCCGCGGTGGTGCCGGGCTTCCCGGCGACGTCAGGGCCGGCCTCCGCCGCCGACGCGGCGCTGCCGGTGCGGACCGCGCCCTTGAGCGCCGTGTCCACCTCCGCCGCGACCGCCGGGGTCAGCGCCTGCGCGGCGGTCGGCAGGCGCAGGGCAAGCTGCTCGCCGTTCCGGGTGATCCTGAGGACCGAGTACGGGTCCGTGTGGCGGCCTCCCCCGGCGAAGGCGGCGTACGCGTCGGCGGTCCTGATCGCGCTCGGCGTGGAGTTCCCGACCCCGAAGGCCGGCACCAACTCCCCCATGGTGGCCGGGAGCACACCCAGGTCCGCGGCGGTCTTCTGTACCTGCTCCAGGCCGACGTCCAGGCCGAGCTGCATCATCGGCCCGTTGACGGACTGCTCCAGCGCGCTCCGCAGCGTGAGCGTGCCCCAGTCCCGCTTGCCGTCGTTGGCGGTCTTCACGATCTTCCCGTCCCGCCCCCAGTACGGCCCCTCCGGGGTCATCACGTTCACCCCGTTGTCGCCGTCGTAGGCCGTGGTGGGCAGGACCGGGGTACGGCTGCCGCCCCGCTGGCGCTGCACGCCCTGGCCGAGGCCGGCGGCGTACACCAACGGGGTGAAGGCCGAACCGACCGGCACCGAGGAGGTGTTGGCGTTGTCGAAGCCCTGCTTCAGGTAGTCGGGGCCGCCGTAGAGCGCGACGATCCGCCCGTCGAGGGACACCGACGCGGCGCCGACCCGCAGGAACCTGTCGGCCTCGCGGTTGCCGGGGTCGATCCCCTTGGTGGCGTCCTGCACCGCGGCGGCCAGGGCGGTGACCTTCGGCTTCTCGAAGGTGGTGTGGATCTGGTGGCCGCCGAGGTCGAACTGGGCCGCCGTGATGTCGCTGTGGCCCTCCACGTAGGTCCTGGCCATGTCCACCAGGTACCCGACCTGTCCGCTCAGCCCGGCCGACTTCGGCTGGGGCCTGGGCTCGGGGAACACCGTGTACTTGGCGCGCTCGGCGGCCGAGAGCTTGCCGGCCTTCACCATCCGGTCCAGGATCCAGGACCACCGGTCCTCGGCCCGCTGGTGGTTCTCCGTGCTGAGCGCCGGATCGAACTGCCCGGCCCCCTTCAACAGGGCTGCCAGGAAGGCCCCTTCACTCGGATCGAGCTGCGAGACGTCCTTGCCGTAGTACGCCGCCGCGGCACGTTCGATGCCGTAGCTGCCGCGCCCGAACCAACTGGTGTTCAGATAGCCTTCGAGGATGTCCTGCTTGCTCATCCGCTGGTCCAGCTTGATCGCGATGACCATCTCGCTGAGCTTGCGGGACATGTTCTGACGCTGGTTCAGGTAGATGTTCTTGACGTACTGCTGGGTGATGGTCGAGCCGCCCTGGGTGTCTCCGCCCGAAGCCATCTGGTAGACCGCGCGGCCGATGCCCGTGATCGAGATCCCCGGATCCGAGTAGAAGGTCTCGTTCTCGGCGGCCAGCACGGCCCACTGCACCGACTGCGGCACCCGGTCGAGCGGCACCTCCTGCCGGTTGGTCGGGCCGATCCGCGCCATCTCGGTGCCGTCCGCCCAGTAGTAGACGTTGTTCTGCTGGGTGGCGAAGGCGTTCAGGTCCTCCGGGACCTTGGTGGTCCGGTAGAACCAGGCCAGCCATCCCGCCAGCACCACCGCCCCCGTCCCCGCCACCAGGAGCAGCAGTCGCCAGGACGGAAGCCAGCGGCGGACCCCACGCCGCCCTCTGCGCGGGTAGTTGATCCACCGCAACGGACGCCATCGCCGACGTCCGGGCTTCTCGTCCTCGGCCCCGCCGCCTTGGTCAGCACACACAGTCCGGTCTCCGATTCGCTCGTGGGGACAGGTCCCCCGAACACTCAGACGCGATGGGGGCCGCATCACGGCAGACAGGAACGGGTGTGATCATGGTCATACCGCGCGCGGCCCGCGACCTCAACCGAACGCCCTCGCAGATCCGTTGACCCGGACGCCGACGTGGTCGTCACCGACCAGGTCGATGGCGACGTCGACCTCCCGTGCGACGTCCTCGAAGCGCCGGTGGCGGGCCTGCGGGCGAACCGGCGGGTGGTCAGTGCTGGGGGCCGGTGGCCAGGCTGAAGTGCGCGAAGTAGGCGTACTGGTCGGTGGCCGGGCCCCAACTGGTGTCGTGGCCGCCGTAGAAGGTGGAGAAGAACACTCCGCTGAACGGGATCGAGGCCAGGTCGGGCGCACCCGCCCCGGGCTGGGTGAACACCTGGCCGCCGTCGAGCCAGACGGTCACGTCGCCGCTGCCGCGGTCGACCAGCTGCTCGATGCTGTGCCAGTTGCCGTCGGCGGGCCACTGCCAGGAGCCGAGTCCGAGGTCCACGCCGTACCCGGAGGGGCCGGAGTTGGTCGGGGTGTAGAGGTAGACCTCGCCGTTCCCGACCCCGCTGCCGGGGTTGCGCCACATGTACCGGGTGGACCAGGCGTTGCCGTGGTTGCCGCCGGAGGCCTCGCCCGGGGTGCCGCCGTACAGCCCGGGGAGCTTGCCGGCCCGGCCGAAGTCGAAGCCCGAGGGCAGCTTGAGGTAGTACTTCAGGTCCAGGGTGGTGGAGTCGGCCAGGTCGCCGAGCCCGAGGGTGGGCAGGTCGGTGTAGAACTGGCCGCCGCCGCTGGAGGGGCAGTCGGAGCAGGAGTTGGCGGAGGAGCCGGCCCCGTAGAAGACCTGGAGGGCCGAGCCGTCCCCGGGGGCGGTGGGGTCGCTGGTCCCGCTGAGGTTCGGCCGGCCCCACTGGCCGGTGGACAGGGTGCCCCAGGCGCTGGTCCAGGCGCTGCTGCCGTAGCCGGTGAACTCGCCGGTCCAGGCGGCGGAGGTGGAGGCCGAAGCCTGGGCGGCGGAGGTGGCGGCGGCCGAAGCCGGGGCGGCGAAGGCCTCGGCGTCGACGGCCTGGGCGGGGCCGGCCAGGCCCAGCGCAGTGGCGCACAGGGCCATCGCGGCCCACGCGGCGATCAGTGAACGCTTCATGATGCTCCCTTGAGGCAGGTCGGCCACCCGGACGCGATGCGGGTCGCCGAGATGACTGGAACTCAGCTGCGCGAAGCTACGCACCACCCATGACAGCGCCGAGCGGCAAGGCTGGTCAAGTACCTGGACAGTGTTCACTGTTATGAACTCCATCGAGAGCCTGAGCCTGCCAGGGCGGCGCTATATTGGACCCCGTCCACATCTGTGAACAGGAAGGTCGTCCCGATGGCGCAGCCGAGCCCCGCCGCACCCGACGGCGCGAACGTGAAGTCCGCGGTTCGCACGGTCAAGCTCCTGGAGTACTTCGCCGGGCACGCCGGACTGCACAGCCTCGCCGACGTGCAGGAGGCACTGGGCTACCCGAAGAGCAGCCTGTACATGCTGCTGCGCACCCTGGTCGACCTCGGCTGGGTGGAGACCGACCTGACCGGCACCCGCTACGGCATCGGCGTCCGCGCCCTGCTGGTCGGCACGTCCTACATCGACGGCGACGAGGTGGTGGCGGCCACCCGGCCGGCGCTCGACCGGCTGGCCGACGAGACCTCCGAGACCATCCACCTCGCCCGCCTCGACGGCACCGACGTGGTCTACCTGGCCACCCGCGCCTCCCAGCACTACCTGCGCCCGTTCACCCGGGTCGGCCGCCGCCTCCCGGCGCACTCGACCGCGCTCGGCAAGGCCCTGCTCGCCACCCACACCGACGAGGAGGTGGAGCGGCTGCTGCCGGAACGGCTGGAGCCGCTGACGGAGCACTCCCACACCTCCCGCGCCGCTCTGCTCGACGACCTGCGCGCGATCCGCGAGCGCGGCTACGCGACCGACCGGGAGGAGAACACGGCCGGGCTGTGCTGCTTCGGCGTCCCCGTCCCCAACCGCACGCCGGCCCGCGACGCGGTCAGCTGCTCGGTGCCGGTCGCCCGGCTCACCCCGGGACGCGAGCAGATGATCCGCGACGCCCTCCTCACCGCGCAGGAGCGGCTCGACCTGGCCACCCGCCACCTGTGATCCGACCCCGCCCGTCGGGCAGGCACTGTGCCGGGGCGGGCAGGGCGGCCACCGCGCCCCGGACCGCCGCCAGGTCCGTACGCGACGCCAACCCCAGGTGGTAGAAGCGCAGTTCGCTCGCGCCGGCGCCGGCCAACGCCGCGCACCAGTCGGACAGGTCGGAGCGGTCGCCGCCCAGCCCCTCGACGGCGCCGACCGTCGCCACCACCCGACGGCCGGGACCGGCGTAGGCGCGGACGGCCGCCAGCGCCGCCGCGGAGCGGACGGTGGCGAGCAGGACCGGCCCGTCGGCCGGGGCGAAGGCGTCGGCGGGGTCCAGGCCGGGCGAGGGGCCGAAGCCGAGCGGGTCGGGCTGGGCGTGCAGCAGGACCGGCAGCCCGGGCCGCTCCCGCCGGACCGCCGCCACCGCCAGTTCCCGCAGCCGGGTGGCGGCGGCGACCCGCATCCGGACCACCGCCGCGTACGGCTCCGCGTCGAGTGCGGCATCGGGGGCGGCCCCGGCGAACACCGGGTCCAGGGCCGCCCGGACGGCCGCGCGCAGCGCCCGCGGTTCGGCTCCGGCGGCCCGGTAGGCGTGCCGGCAGCTCGGGCAGAAGCAGAGCGAGAACAGCAGCCGGGCGGAGGGTGGCAGGACGATCCCGGCCGCCTTGTCGTGGGCGTGCAGGTGGTCGAAGCCGTACCAGCCGCAGGACTCCAACTCCAAGCCCGCCAGGCCCGGTTGTCCGGCGACCTCGGCAGCGAGGGTGGCGCAGTACTGCTGGACCAGCGGGTTGGCGACGCACAGCGCCCACGGGTAGCGGTCGCCGTAGGCGTTGACCACGGCGGCCTCGGGACGGGCCTCGCCCAGCCGCTGGGCGTGCGCCAGCACGGTCCAGGCGTAGACCTCCACTCCGGCCTCGACCAGCGCATCGGCGGCCCGGCCGAAGGACCCGGGCGCCCCGGGGGCCTCGACCGGGCGCAGGCGCCCGGTCCCCTCCCAACGGGCCGGGTCCGGACGGTAGTACACGGCGGCATGGGCCGCGGTGACCACCTTGTGGCGCGGATGGTGCGGGGTCAGCGCCCGCACGCTGTGGTAGGCCGCGGCGACGGCCACCCGGCGGATACCGAGGCCGGCCAGGCGGTCGGCGAAGGCCGGGTCCCCGTCCACGTCCCAGGGGTAGAGGTAGCCGCCCACCTCGGGACGGCGACCCGGCGGCGCGCCGCCGCTCAGGTCGAACGGTGCCGCGCCGTCACTCGGGCGCAGCGGTGCCGCGCCGCCGCTCAAGCGAGCACCTCACGGGCGCGGTCGACCAGGTCGCGCAGGGCGCGCACGTGCTCGGGCTCGGGCTCGGCGAGCGGCGCCCGCACGGTGCCCACCGGGTGCCCGGCGGCCCGGGTCGCGGCCTTGACCAGGGAGACCGCGTAGCCGGGGCGCCGGCGCCGCAACTCGACGTAGGGGCGCAGGAAGACGTCGACCAGGGTGGCCAGGGTGGCCGTGTCCTCCTTGTCGAACGCCCGGTGGAAGGCGAGCGCGAGATCGGGGGCGAAGCAGAAGATCGCC
This sequence comes from Kitasatospora sp. NPDC087861, assembly GCF_044742585.1. Lineage (NCBI taxonomy): Bacteria > Bacillati > Actinomycetota > Actinomycetes > Kitasatosporales > Streptomycetaceae > Kitasatospora > Kitasatospora sp. NPDC087861. The sequence continues at coordinate 173,030 of NZ_JBIUUS010000008.1, read as the reverse complement.
GAGGAGTAGAGCGGCACCCCGATCGCCCGGTAGGCGAGCTGGGTCATCTCCGCGGTCGGCATGCCGTTGAAGAAGCGGAAGTCCGGCCGGTCCGCGGTGCGCACCGCGCTGACGATCCGGAGCATCAGGTCGAGGTCGCCGCGACCGTCCTTGAGGCCGATGACGGTGGGCACCTCGGCCAGTCGGGCCACGGTCGCGGGCTCGAAGGCCAGTTGGCCCCGCTGGTAGAGGATCAGGTCCAGTCCGGTGCCGGCCGCCAGCGCCTCGTAGTGGCGGGCGAGTCCCTCCTGCCCGCCGTCGACACCCTCCGGCGGGAGCACCAACAGGCCGTCGGCGCCGGCCCGTTCGGCGGCGGCGGCGTACTCGCGGGCGAGCGCGGTGCCGTAGCCGGTGCCGGAGATCACCGGGACGCGGCCGGCGGCGGCCGCCACCGCGACGGCGACGCAGCGCTCGTACTCGGCGGGGGCGAGGGCGGGGAACTCGCCGGTGCCGCAGGCGGCGAAGACCGCGGCGGGGCCGTCCGCCAGCCGCGCCTCCAGGTGGTGCCGGTAGCCACCGGGGTCGAAACCGCCGTCCTGGCCGAAGGCGGTCACGGGGAAGAACAGCAGGCCGTCCAGGCGGTCGGCGAGCGGGGAGTTGCCGGCGGGTGCGGACACGGGGCCGATCCCTTCAGATTCACGAACCGCGTACATGAATATGAACGCGTCCAGCGTAGGTTCGGGCCGAGTGGCGGTCAAGGCACCCGGCGTTCCCGTACCTGAACATCAGCCTTTCTTGTGAACGGCCTGATCCTCTGTGAGCATGGGCGGCGCCCCCATCCAGACAAGCCAGGCAAGGGAGTTCACCGTGTCCCTAATCCTCGTCACCGGCGCGGCAGGCGGCGTCGGCACCCTGATCCGGCCGCGGCTGGCCCGGCCCGGCCGCACCCTCCGGCTGCTCGACCTCGTCGCCCTCGAACCGGGCGAGGGCGAGGAGTTCGTCCAGGCCTCGGTCACCGACCCGGTCGCGATGCGGGCGGCCTGCGAAGGGGTCGACGCCGTGATCCACCTCGGCGGGCTCTCCCTCGAAGCGCCCTGGGAGCGGATCCTCGACGTCAACATCAACGGCACCCACACGGTCTTCGAGGCCGCCCGCCGCGCCGGCGTCCCCCGGGTCGTGTTCGCCTCGTCCAACCACGCCGTCGGCTTCCGCACCCCCGCCGAGTACCCGCTCACCGCCGCCACCCCGCCCCTGCCCGACACGTACTACGGCGTCTCGAAGGTGGCCGGCGAGGCACTCGGCGCGCTCTACCACCACCGGTACGGACTGGACGTCATCTGCATCCGCATCATGACCTGCTTCGCCGAGCCGCCCGACCCCCGCGCCCTCTCCACCTGGCTCTCCCCCGACGACTGCGCCCGCCTGCTGGAGGCCTGCCTCGCCGTCGAGCACCCCGGTTACCGGATCGTGTACGGCGTCTCCCCCAACACCAGGGGCGGCTGGGTCTCCCTCGACGAGGCCCGCGCGCTCGGCTACGCCCCCGTCGACGACGCCGAGGTCCACGCCGGCGCCGTCCTCGCCGCCCACGGACAGCCCGCCGCCGACGACCCCGTCCTCGCCCACCTGGGAGGGCGCTTCACCTTCCCCGACCTCGACGCCGACCACCTCTGCGGAGCCCCCGTGACCAGCCTCCCGCCCCGCCAGGGCCACGCCCCCCGCTGACCGGACGCGCGGCGCCCCGGCTCGCCCCGCCCGCCGGACGAACACGGCGGCCGGGGCAGGCCGGGGCCCGTCCGTGTCTCAGTGGCGCAGGCCGAGTTCGATCTGTTCCAGGCTGCGGCCCCTGGTCTCCGGGACCAGCCACGTGGTGAGGAGCAGGAGCACCACGTTGACCCCGGCGAAGACGTACATCGACCCGCCGACGCCCAGATGGTTGCCGTCGGACATGATCGGGTAGACGGCCGTGATCACACCGGTCGCCGCCCACAGCACGACGGAGGCCACGCCCATCCCCGCGCCGCGCGCCTTCAGCGGGAAGACCTCCGCCATCATCACCCAGACCACCGCACCCCACCCCAGTTCGTACCCGGCCAGGTACAGCACCAGCAGCACCACGGTCAGCACGCCGAGGGTGCCCTTGTCGTGGACGTGGGTCACCACCCAGCCGGCCAGGGCGAGGGTCACCACCATCACCACGTTGCCGATCAGCAGCAGCGGCTTGCGGCCCCAGCGGTCCACCACGAAGACCACCCAGGCGGTGAAGGCCAGTTTGGTGACGCCGAGGACGACCGCCGAGAGCAGCGCGGTGTTGGCGGTGAGGCCGAGCGCGACCAGCATGGTCGGGAAGTACGCGTTGATCGCGTTGACCCCGCTGAACTGCTGGCCGATCGCGAGCAGCAGGGCGACGAAGAGCATCGGACGCACCCACGGCGCCAGCAACTCCCGGACCCGGTAGGCGGTCTGGCCGGTGTCCAGGCGGATGACCTCGCGGATGGACGCCAGTTCGGCCTCGATCTCGTCCGCCGGGTGGGTGGCCGCCAGGACGGCCCGGGCCTCGTCCTCGCGGCCCAGGTTCACCAGCCAGCGCGGGGTCTCCGGCAGGAACGCCAGCCCGGCCACCAGGACCACCGCGGGCAGCAGGGCGCCGGCGAACATCCAGCGCCACTGCCCGTGCGGCTGGAGCCAGTAGTCGACCAGGAAGGCGATCAGGATGCCGCTGACGATGAAGATCTGGTTGAGCGAGCCCATCGCACCGCGGATCCTGGCCGGCGCCAGCTCGGACAGGTAGGTGGGCACGGTCGCGGACGAGAGGCCGACGCCCAGCCCGAGGACGGTACGGAAGGCCACCAGCGAGCCGAAGCCCGGCGCCAGCACGCAGGCCAGGGTGCCCAGGATGACCACGCCACCGGCCACCATGATGGTGCGCCGGCGGCCGATCCGGCCGGTCAGCCGGGCGGCGAGGCCCGCACCGAGCACCGCCCCGACCGACAGCGCCGCCGTGACGACCCCCTTGTCCAGGCCGGACAGCTGCCAGGTCTTGGATATGACGACCAGAATGCCCGCGATGACACCGAGGTCGTAGCCGAACAGGATGCCGCCGAGCGCGCCGAAGGCGTACAGCGTCACGGGATTGATGCTGCGCGGTGTCGATGACGACACCGCGGACGCGGTGCTCTGGGTCATGGATGGGATCGCCCTGTCTCGTGAGTGACCGGTGGCGGTGCTCCTGACCCGGGAGTGAAGCGGCAACCCACTGACCGGTCAAGACCTCTCGTCCACATCCACGAATTGAGGGCTTTGGCTATGTCCAGTTATCGACTGATATCCACCGAGATGTTGGTTCACATCCATGAATTCAGAACCAAATGGCGAACCGCCGCGCAGACCTACCTCCCGACCTCGCGCAGGCGGAAGTCCTCCACCGTCTCGCGGCGGATCAGCAGCCGGGCCCGGCCGTCCTTCACCGCGGCCACGGCGGGGCGGCCGACCAGGTTGTAGCCCGACGCCATCGACAGCTGGTAGGCCCCGGCCGCCGGGACGGCCAGCAGGTCGCCCGGCCGCAGGTCGGCGGGCAGGACGGCGTCGCGCACCAGCACGTCGCCGGCCTCGCAGTGGCGGCCCACCACGTCCACCCGGGCGGCGCCCGTCTCCGAGCGGCGGCCCACCAGCCGGACGCTGTACGGCGATCCGTACAGCGCCGGGCGCGGGTTGTCGCTCATCCCGCCGTCCACGGCGGCGAAGCAGTGGCCGTCCGCGGTGTGCTTCACCGACAGCACCCGGTACACCGCCACCGCGGCCGGCCCGGCCACCGCGCGGCCCGGCTCGACGATCAGGCGCGGCACCTCCAGGCCCGCCTCGGCGCAGCGCACCGCCAGCCGGTCGGTCACCCGCACCGCGAAGTCGGCGACGTCCAGCTCGGCGTCCCCCGGCAGGTAGCGGATGCCGTGGCCCCCTCCGAGGTCCAGCTCGGGCAGTTCCACGCCGTGCTGCGCCCGGATCTCCGCGAGCAGGCGCACCAGCGCGTCCACCGCCTGCAGGTACGGCTCCACCTCGGTGATCTGCGAGCCCAGGTGGCAGTGCAGACCGGCCAGTTCGAGCCCGGGCTGATCCAGCACCCGGGCGATCGCGTCGGCCGCGTCCCCGCCCTCGATCGGGAAGCCGAACTTCTGTCCGCCCACGCCCGTCCGCACCGCCGCGTGGTGCCCGGCCGCGATCCCCGGCACCACCCGGACCAGCACCCGCTGCGGGGTGTCGGCGGCCACCAGCGCGGCCAGCCGGGCGATCTCGGCCGGCCCGTCGATCACGATCCGCCCCACCCGCAGCCGCCGGGCCAGCCGCAGCTCCTCCGGGGACTTGGCGTTGCCGTGCAGCAGGATCCGCTGCGCCGGGAAGCCGGCCGAGGCGGCCAGCCACAGCTCGCCGGAGGAGCACACGTCCAGGCCCAGCCCCTCCTCTGCCACCCAGTCCGCCATCGCGCTGCACAGGAAGGCCTTGGCCGCGTACAGCACCTCGGCGTGCGGCAGCGCCCGCCGGTACGCCCGCGCGCGGCCCCGCACCTCGGCCTCGTCCAGGACGTACAGCGGGGTGCCGAACCGCTCGGCGGCCTCCGCCAGCCCCACCCCGCCGACCAGCACGTCACCGCCGGGACCGGGCCGCGCCGAGGCCGGCCAGGGGCCGCCGAGCGCGTCGGCGGGGGCGGTCGAGGGGACGGTCGAAGGGGCGGTCGAGGGGGCGGGGAAGGCCGGGGCGGTGAGCTGGGTCATGGCGGTACTCCAAGGGGGTGGGGCGGGGTGCAGGGGGCCGGTCAGTCCTCGAAATGCATCGCGATCCGGCAGTGCGCCGGGCGACCGCGGTCGTGGCCGACCGTGGCCGCGGGCGCAGGATGCGGCGGCTCGGCGCCGTCCTGGCGGTCCTGGCCGTCCTGGCGGCCGGCGGCAGACACCAGGCGGACCAGGCGGCGCGTCGGCTGCTCGACGGCGGTGGCGATCGTGCTGTTCACGAGAGGCTCCTCGGGGCTCGGGCGGGCCGCCGTGGTGCGGCCCTCGATTCAGTGGATCCCCACCGGCCGCCGATCGCACCGGGCCTTGACGCGTGGCCTACGCGCCGCCGGGCGTCCTTGACGCCTTCCTGACATCCGCCGCCGCCCGCCCGGCATCCGCCGCCACAGAGGCTCACCCGAACGGCCGCCCGCACACCCGAACGGCCGATCGACTCGCGTGTCAGAGAGCTGTCAAGGACGCCCGCCCCGGCGCCAAGCCCGCGTCAAGAGGTGCATGACGGGCAGGGATCCGATGGTGGGCTGTGCGCCGTCCCCGTCGCCACCGAGCACGCCGTCCCGCCGCTTCGGGGCGGCCCGGAAGGTCCCCCGAGACGATGCGCCGTTCGGCCCTCACCCCACCGGACACCACCACCGCCGCCCGAACCGACTGGTTCCGTCGCCCGGCACGGGTCCCCGAGCAGTCCCCACGCCACCAAGCGGACCGCCAACCGGACCACCGGTCCGATCAGCACCCGCACCACCACCCGAGCCACCGGCCGAGCAAGCCCGGCGGGCGGCGCCGGCTCATCACCCGCCGCCAGCTCGCCGAGGCCCTGCCCGCCGCCGTCCGCAAGCTCCACCCGCGCACCATGATGCGCAACCCGGTGATGCTCGTGGTGGAGACCGGCTCGGCGCTCACCACCCTCAGCGCGGTGATCCACCCGAGCGTCTTCGCCTGGGTGATCGGCTTCTGGCTCTGGCTGACCGTGCTGTTCGCCAACCTCGCCGAGGCCGTCGCCGAGAGCCGGGGCAAGGCGCAGGCCGAGTCGCTGCGCCGCGCCCAGGCCGGGACCACCGCCCGGCGGCTGCTGCACTGGCGGGTCGGCACCAGCGACCACCGCCACGACGTCATTCCCGCCGAGCAGTTGATGCTGCACGACGTGGTGCTGGTGCCGGCCGGCGAGGTCGTGCCGCAGGACGGCGAGGTGGTCGAGGGCGTCGCCGCCGTCGACGAGTCGGCGATCACCGGGGAGTCCGCGCCGGTGATCCGCGAATCCGGCGGCGACCGCACCGGTGTCACCGGCGGCACCAGGGTGCTCTCCGACCACCTGGTCGTGCGGGTCACCTCCCGGCCGGGGCAGAGCTTCGTCGACCGCATGATCGCCCTGGTGGAGGGGGCCGACCGGCAGAAGACCCCGAACGAGATCGCGCTCAACATCCTGCTCGCCTCGCTCACCATCGTCTTCCTGCTGTCCGTGGTCTCGCTCCAGCCGATGGCGATCTACGCGCACGCGCCGCAGACCACCGTCGTGCTGGTCGCCCTGATGGTCGCGCTCATCCCGACCACCATCGGCGCGCTGCTGTCCGCGATCGGCATCGCCGGGATGGACCGTCTGGTACAGCGCAACGTGGTCGCCCTGTCCGGCCGGGCGGTGGAGGCCGCCGGGGACGTCGACGTGCTGCTGCTCGACAAGACCGGCACCATCACCCACGGCAACCGCCGGGCCGTCGCGCTGCACCCGCTGCCCGGCGCGAGCACCGAACAGCTCGCCGAGGCGGCCCAGTTGGCCTCGGTCGCGGACGAGACGCCGGAGGGTCGCTCCCTCATCGAGTTGACGAACCGTCAGTACTGGGTGCCGCCTCGCGCACCCGGCGAACTCGGCGAGCAGCGGCCCGTCCCGTTCAGCGCGCACAGCCGGATGAGCGGCGTCGACCTCAGCTGGCCCGACGGGACGGGCTGTCTGATCCGCAAGGGTGCCGCCGGCGCCGTCGCCCGGTGGGTGGTGGAGTCCGGCGGGCGGATGCCGATGGAGGCCGAGCCGCTGGTGGACCGGATCGCCGAGGCCGGCGGCACCCCGCTGCTGGTCGCCGTCCACGACCGGCACGGCGCCCGCGCGCTCGGCGTGGTCGAGCTCAAGGACGTGGTGAAGGAGGGCATCGCCGAACGCTTCGCCGAGCTGCGGCGGATGGGCATCCGCACCGTCATGGTCACCGGCGACAACCCGCTCACCGCCCGCGCCATCGCCACCGAGGCCGGGGTCGACGACTTCCTCGCCGAGGCCACCCCCGAGGACAAGCTCGCCCACCTGCGGCGTGAGCAGGCCGCCGGGAACATGGTGGCGATGACCGGAGACGGCACCAACGACGCCCCCGCCCTCGCCCAGGCGGACGTCGGGGTGGCGATGAACTCCGGCACCCCGGCCGCCAAGGAGGCCGGCAACATGGTCGACCTCGACTCCAACCCGGCGAAGCTGATCGAGATCGTCCGGATCGGCAAGCAACTCCTGATCACCCGGGGCGCGTTGACCACCTTCTCGATCACCAACGACGTGGCGAAGTTCTTCGCGATCATCCCCGCGATGTTCGCCGGCTCCTATCCCGGCCTGCACCACCTCAACATCATGGAACTGCACAGCCCCACCTCGGCGATCGCCTCCGCGATCATCTTCAACGCGCTGATCATCATCGCGCTGATCCCGCTGGCCCTGCGCGGTGTCCGCTACCAGCCCGCCTCCGCCACCGACCTGCTCCGGCGCAACCTGCGGGTGTACGGACTGGGCGGGCTGATCCTGCCGTTCCTCGGCATCAAGGCGATCGACCTGCTGATCCAGTTCGTGCCCGGGCTTGGCTGACCCGGCGGCTGTCAGGAGGCCGTCAAGAAGTCCGCGGCCGGCGTCATGGTGGTGTCAGCGGTGGTACGGACGAACCGGTTCCGGGGTTCACTGGAGTCATCCGAAGCCTGGGAGTACCGACCCGGCGAGACAGCACCGGAGAGACGGAGGCGAACCGCCATGACCGGGACCACCCGAGTGATCGTCGGCCTGAGCGGATCACTGAGCAGTCTGGCCGCCCTCTACCACGCCGTCGGCGAGGCGGCCCGCCACGAGGCCGTGCTGGTGCCCGTCGTCGCCTGGACCGCGAGCGAGCGGGACGGGCTGCGCCCGCTGTCCGAACTGGAGCACGCCGCCCGGCGGCGGCTGGACATCGCCTTCGAGCAGGCCTACGGCGGCTACCCGGCCGGCCTGGTCATCCACCCGCTGGTGGTCAACGCCGAGCCGGGGCCGGCCCTGGTCGGCGCCGTCACCGGGCCGGCGGACCTGCTGGTCCTCGGCGCCGCCACCCGCCGCCGCCTCGACCGGCTGCGGCACGGCTCGGTGGCCCGGCACTGCCGCCACCGCGCGGGCTGCCCGGTGGTCGAGGTGTCGCCCTCCGCCCTGCTGACCCGGCTCGAACTCCCCGCCCGCACCGGCGCCCCGCTGCCTCTGCTCGGGCGGGTCTGACCCGCCGCCCACCGACCCATAGCCCGCCCGCCGACTCGGCGCGTCACCTCACCCACGCCGAGCCGGCGGGCGCCATCATGTCCGGAGCCGGCCCCAACTCGACCACCGTGTCCGCGTGTTCGCGTACCAGTGGCAGGTCGTGGCTGATCAGCGCCAAGGTCACCCCGTGCTCGGCGCGCAGCCGGCCCAGCAGGGCCATGATGCCCGCCGCCGTGTCGGCGTCCAGCGCCGAGGTCACCTCGTCGCACAGCAGGACGTCCGGCTCGGCCGCCAACGCCCGGGCGATGGCGACGCGTTGACGCTGGCCGCCGGACAGCTCGTGCGGGTGCCGGGCAGCCAGGTCGGCCGGGAGGTCGACGGCGGCCAGCAGTTCGGCGATCCGACCGGGGCACTGCTCGTGCGGGGTGGCGTGGTGCAGCCGCAGCGGCCTGGTGAGGGTGGCGCCGACGGTGCGGGCCGGGTTGAGCGCGCCGAGCGGGTTCTGCGGGACGAGCTGGACGCGGCGGCGCTGTTCGCGGGTGCGGGCGTGGTGCGAGCCGGCCAGCGGGGCGCCGTCCAGGGCGAGGGTGCCGCCGGTGGGCGGGTGGAGCCCGGCGAGGACGCGGACCAGGGTGGTCTTGCCCGCGCCGGAGGGGCCGGTGATGCCGGTGCAGCTGCCGGGCGCCAGGTGCAGGTCGACCCCGGCGAGGATCCGGCGCCGCCCGCGCCCGTACCCGACGTGGGCGTCGACGCCGAGCGCGGCCAGTCCGGCGGCGGCGCGGTCCGAGCCCGGTTCACCCGGTCCGGGCCGGAAGGTCCGTACGGCGGCCTGGACGGCGGCCTGGACGGGGACGGCCCCGGGGCGGGCCGGGGCGAGGGCGAGCACCTCGTCGGCGCAGCGGGCGACGAAGGCGGCGTCGTGGCTGGAGAGCAGGACGGCGATGCCGTGCCGGCGGGCCAGTTCACGCAGCAGGTCGGCGATCTCGTCCCGCAGTTCGGAGTCGAGACCGGCGCTGGGCTCGTCGAGGAGCAGCAGGTCGGGGCGGCGGGCGAGGGCCCGGGCGAGGGCGACGCGGCGCTGCTGGCCGCCGGACAGGGCGGCGGGGCGGCGGCGTTCGAGCTGCTGGTCGGCGGGCAGCCGGACCTGGGCGAGCAGCTCGCGCAGCGCCTGCGGGCTGCGGTCGACGGCGGTCTCGGCGAGCAGCTTGGCGACCCGCATCCGGGGGTTGAGGCCGGAGCCCGGGTCCTGGCCGAGGAAGGCGATCCGGTGGCGGCGCAGCCGGCGCAGCGGTTCGGGGGCGAGGTCGAGGACGTCCTGGCCGAGGACGGTGACCCGTCCGGTGGCGCGGGCGCCCGCGGGCAGGGCGCCCGCGAGGGCGTGCAGCAGGGTGGTCTTGCCCGCGCCGGAGGGGCCGGTGACGGCGTGCACCCGCCCGGGGCGCAGGTCGAGGCTGACCGGGGCGAGCAGCGGGGTGCCGTCCGTGAGGGCGACGGCGAGCCGGTCCACTCGGGCGGTGGGGGTGTCGGTCACAGCACTGCCTCCGAGTCGGTCCGGGTGGGGGCCAGGGCGTCGGCGGCGAGGTTGACGCTGACCGCGAGCAGGCCGATGGCCAGGCACGGCGCGGCGACCGCCCACGGGTTGAGCAGGATCCCGGCGGAGTTCTCGCGGATCATCAGCGCCCAGTCGGCTTCGGGAGGCTGCGGCCCGAGCTGGAGAAAGGCGGCGACCGAGACGACGTACACGCCCTCGACGAAGCGCAGCCCGAACAGGGCGAGGACGGTGGCCCGCAGGTTGGGCAGGACCTCGCGGGTGACCAGGTACCAGAGCCGTTCGCCGCCGGCCGCGGCGGCCTCGACGTAGCCGGTGGCGGCGATCGGCGCGGCCGCGGCGGCGACCACCCGGACGGCGTAGGGGGTGCCGAGCACCACCGCCGCGGCGGCAACGGCCAGGCGGCCGCCGGCCGGCCAGGCGAGGGCGATCAGCATGATGCCGAGCACGGCGGGCAGCAGGATGGCGACGTCGGCGGTCCGTTCGACCCAGCGGCCGAGCCGCGGGCGCAGCACGGCGAGCACGCCCAGCACGGTGGCGGCGCCGGTGACCAGCACGGCGACGGTGAGCGCGGTGGCGATCAGCGGCGCGCCACCGTGCAGCAGGCGGCTGAACACGTCGCGGCCGAGCTGGTCGCCGCCGAGCACGGCCTGGTCGTCCGGGGCCCCGTAGGGCGCGGTGAGCGGCAGGTCGACGGGGTGCGGGGCGAGCAGCGGCCCGGTGAGCGCGAGCAGGACCAGCAGCAGGGCGGGCAGGGCGCGGACCAGCACCCGGCGGCGCTGCTTGGGCAAGGCGCTCATCCGCGCACCCCCAGGACCCGCTCCCGGATCAGGTCGGCGGCGAGCAGCAGGACGCTGATGGCGGCCCCGGCCGCGGCGACCACGCCGGCCACCAGCGGAGTGTCCCGATCGGCGATGGCCCCGGCGAGGACGGCACCGATCCCGGGGTAGTTGAACAGCGTCTCGACCACGACGGCGCCGCCGAGCAGCATGCCGGCCGAGGTGGCGGTGGCGACGGCGATGCCGGGCAGGGCGCCGGGCAGCAGGTGGTGGGTGAGGATGCGGTGGCGCGGCAGTCCGTCCAGGACGGCGGCCCGTACGTGCGGCAGCGCGGCCTGGTCGGCGAGGGCACCGCGGACGATCCGGGTGTTCCAGCCGATCTGCGGGACGGCCAGGGCGAGGGCGGGCAGCACGATCATGTCCCAGGAGGCGGGTGCGCCGTCGGCGCCGGTGAGGGTGACTGCGGGCAGCCAGCCGGTCCACAGCGAGAAGACCAGCAACAGGCCGACGGAGAGCACGAATTCGGGCAGCGCGAAGGCGGCGGTGGCGAGTACCGCGATGGTCCGGTCGACGCGGCCGCCGGGGCGCAGCGCGGCCCAGCCGCCGAGGGCGAGGGCGCCGAGGACGCTGGCGGCGAGGGCGAGGCCACCGAGCAGCAGGGTGTTGGGGAAGGGGCCGGCCAGCACGGAGGTGACCGGTTCGCCGTGGGCGGTGGTGCCGAGGTCGCCGGTGGGCAGGCCGGTCATCCAGTCCCAGAAGCGTTCCGGGAGTGGCCGGTCGAGCCCGAGGGCGGCGCGGCGGGCGGCCACCTCGGCGGCGCTCGCGCCGCGGTCGGAGGTGGCGCCGGCGGCGTCGCCGGGCAGCAGTTCGACGGCCGCGAAGACGGCGGCGAGCAGGACGGCGAGCAGGCCGATCCGGCGGGCGGCGAGCAGCCCGACCCGGCCGAGGCCGCCGAGCCGCCCCGCCGGGGACGCGGCGGCGCCCCCGGCGGGAGTGTGCGTGGGCGTCACCGAGGCGGTGGTCAACGCGCCAGCCAGGTCTTTTCGAGCTGTACGCGCCCGTAGCCGGGCAGCGTGGGCAGGCCCCGGACGGCGGAGCCGGCGAGGTCGATGCCGTCGGCCATGCCCCAGAGCAGGTAGCCGGACCCGGCGTACTCGATCTCCTGGAGCTGGTGCAGCAGCTTGCCGCGCTCGGTGGCGTCGGCGGTGCCCATGGCCTTGCGGTAGGCCTCGTCGAAGGCGGGCTCGTTCCAGCCGGCCTCGTTCTGGCCGGCGTCGGAGAGCATGGTCTTGGAGGCGAAGAAGACCACCGCGTCGTTGGTGCCCCAGTAGCTGGTGTAGAGCTGGCCCTTGAGCCAGGTGGCGTCCCAGAACACCTTGGAGTCCTGCTTGACCACATTGATCTTCACGCCGGCCTCGCGGACCTGGGTGGCGAAGAGGGTCGCGGACTCGGCGAGGCCGGCGATGTCCTCGGTGGTGATCAGGTCGTAGGTCCTGCCGGTGTCGAAGCCGGCCTCGGCGAGCAGCTGCCTGGCCTTGTCGAGGTCGCGCCTGCGCTGCGGGACGTCCTTGGCGTAGACCGGGTCGCCGGTGCCGAGGATGTCGTTGGCGACGGTGCCGTAGCCGGAGAGGACCTGCTTGACCATGGCGTCGCGGTCGACCGCCAGGCGCAGCGCCTCGCGGACCCGGGCGTCGGCGAACGGGCCGTCGGCGGTGCGCATGACGACGGGCATCGCCATGTCGTTGGGGCGACGCAGGATCTGGACGTCCTTGCGGGCCTCGGCGGTGCGGGCGGCGACGGCGCCGACGTTGGAGGCGACGTCGATCTGCCCGGCGAGCAGGGCGTTGGCCATCGCCTGGGGGCTCTCGAAGATGCGGACCTCGACGGCGTCCAGGGGCGGCTTGCCGCCGTACCACCGGTCGTTGCGGACGAGGCGGGCGTTGCCGTCGCGGTACCAGTCGAGCTTGAACGGGCCGGTGCCGGGGGCGCCGGCGAGGGCGTCGTCCTTGGTGTCCTTCTTGAGGACGAACGTGGTGAGCCGGGTGAGCAGCGGCAGTTCGGCGTTGGGGTAGTCGGAGACCAGGACGACGGTCCTGGCGTCCTCGGCCTGGATGCCCTCGGGCTGGATGCCGGGCAGTCGGCTCTTGCCGGAGGGGGTGTTGCGCAGGCGCTTGAGCGACCAGACGACGTCCTCGGCGGTGACGGGGGTGCCGTCGTGGAAGGTGGCGCCGTCGGCGATCGTGAACCGCCAGGTCCTGAGGTCCTCGGAGGGCTTCCAGGAAGCGGCGAGCCGGGGGGCGGTGTTGGTGATGTCGCCGGGGATCGTCAGCGTGTCGTAGAGCAGGCTGATGATCAGGTAGTCGCTCTCGTTGGACTGGGTGCCGTGCGGATCCCGGGTGACGGCGGAGGCCCGGCCGAGCGCGCCGATCTTCAACGTGCCGCCGCTGCGGGGCTCTTCGCCCGCGGCGCCGGAGGACGGGGCGGTACTCCCGGCGCCGGGCTTGGCGCCGCCACAGGCGGCGAGCACCCCGGCGGCGCCGATTCCGGCGGTGGCCCACATCAGCTGTCGTCTGGTGACGCTCACGTCGTACGTCCTCGTTTCCGGGTGGAGCGGGGTTGAGCGGGGTTGAGCACGACGAGGCTGGAACAGCCCTGAAGCAGGCTCAAGCGAAAATGCTTAGGTTTGCCTATCCTAAAATCACAGCTCAGCGCAACCCACCTGCGCCGGAATGGCGCAAGGGCGCCCCGGCCCAGCCGTGATCCAACTCACGCCCGCACAACGGCAACTGAGCCCCACCCCCACTCCTCCGTACACGTACGCGACCACACCGCCACCGGAACTCCGTCAGACTCACTGGTAAGGATTGCCTTACCTAAGGCCGGTTGTTAGGTTCTCGATCGTCGCCCGGCCGCCGACACCTGCCCACGCCACCCCTGGAAGGTGCCCCCCGTGCCCGCCTGCCCCGCACCGGTCCGCCCGCTCGATGCCGCCGCCGTCGCCGAACTCACCGGCGCCGCCGACGCCCTGCTGGTCCGCCACGGCTCCGCCACCAGCCCCGGACTGCTCGCCGACCTGCCAACCGCGTGCGCCGCCCTCAGCCCCGCCCTGCGCCACACCCTGCGTCCCGTCGACACCGCCGACGGCCTGTTCGTCCTGCGCGGCCTGACCGTCGACGACGCCCGCCTCGGCCCCACCCCGGCCCACTGGTCGAAGGTCGAGGACGCCGGCGCCGGCTGGGACGTGGTGCTGCTGCTCGTCTCCACCCTGATGGGCACCCCGATCGCCTGGGACGGCCAGCAGGACGGCCGGTTCGTCCACAACATCGTGCCCTCGCCCGGCCACGAGAGCGAGCAGACCGGCGCCTCCAGCTCCGTCCTGCTCACCCCGCACACCGAGGACGCCTTCCACCCCGGCCGCGCGCACCTTCTGCTGCTCTGCTGCATGCGCAACCACGACCGGATCGCCACCACCGCAGCCAGCGTGCGCCTGACCGGGCTCTCCGAGTCGGACGTCGACCAACTCCGGCGCCCCGTCGCACCGATCCTGCCCGACGACGCGTACGAGCAGGCCCGGCACTACGGTGGCCGACCCGCGCCGGTGCCCACGCTCTTCGACTCCCCCGAGGGCCTGACCATGCGCTACGACCCGGCCTACACGCCCCTGGACGGCACCGACCAGGCGTGGCGCGAGGCGTACGGGCACCTGGGCGAGGAACTGGCCCGCGTCTCCGTCGCGGTGAGCCTGGAGCCCGGGGACATCCTGGTCGTCGACAACGACATCGTGGTCCACGGCCGGGTGCCGTTCCGGGCCCACTACGACGGCACCGACCGCTGGCTCAAGCGCGCCTCCGCCCGCGTCGAGGGGCGCCCCACCCGGCCCACCGCCGAGCACGACGAGCACGGCTACGGCCAGGCCGCCCTCACCGCCTGGGCCGTCTAGGCCACCTGGCCCGCCTGGGCCCCGCCCCCACCACCACCCACCTCGAAAGGGCCCGCCCGTGGACCGCGACGACACCACCCTGCGCGTACTCTCCACCAGCGACCTCGCCGGCCTGGACATCACCCTCGCCGACGTCGTCGACACCGTCGAACAGGCCTACCGCACCCTCGCCGCCGGACTGTCCGACAACCCGCGCAAACTCACCGTCAAGCCCGCCGACGGCCACTCCGTCTCCTACGCCATGCTCGGCCGCGACGGCTCCCGCGACATCGTCGCCGTCAAGACCTCCTACAAGAACGGCCTGCACGACAGCCGCGAACGCCAGCACTACTACACGACGCTGACCATCTACGACGACGTCACCGGCCTGCCGGTGGCGATGATGGACTGCTCCCGGATCGGTTCGCTGCGCACCCCGGCCGTCTCCGCCCTGCTGGCCCGCGAGTGCGCCGCGCCCGACCCGCGCACCGCGCTGGTGATCGGCACCGGCACCCAGGGCCGCCTCGCCCTGCCCTTCCTGCTCACCACCCTGCCCGGGCTGGAGCGCCTGCTGCTGTCCGGCACCCACCCCGACGGCATCGCCGCCGTCCGCGCCGAACTCGCCCGGCACTTCCCCGACCGCGAGCTCGAACTGGTCACCGACCTGCGCAGCGCCGCCGCCGACGCCGACATCGTCATCGCCACCGCCGGCGGCCACACCCCCGCCGCCGTCGAGGCCGAGTGGCTCAAGCCCGGCGCCGTGTCGATCCTCGTCGGCCACGGCCTCGCCCCCTCCACGCTGCACCGCGCGGACCGGGTGATCGCCACCAGCGAGGCCCAGATGCACGTCACCGGCACCGACATGGCCGACGCGGACGGCACGTTCCCGGCCGTCGACCTGGAGCTGCCCGCCGCCGTCTCCGGCGCCGCCACCGCCCGCACCAGCCCCGACCAGCGCATCTTCGCCTACAACAGCGGACTGGTCGTCACCGACATCGCGCTCGGCCACCGCTTCGCCCAGCTCGCCGCCGCCCAGCACCTCGGCACCGAGGTCGCCCTGTGGCGCTGAGCCTGCCCGCGCACCCCGACCCGCTCGCCGCCCGCCTGCACGCGAGCGGCCTGCTGGCCGAACTCGCCCACGGCCTCGGCGGCCCGTTCCACTACCTGCTGCCGGAACGCTTCGACGCCAACCTGGCGGCCTTCCGCGCCGCCCTCACCGACGCGGGCGTCGACGGCCTCGTCTACTACGCCAAGAAGGCCAACAAGGCCGCCGTGTTCATGGACCGCTGCGCCGCGGCCGACGCGGGCGTCGACGTCGCCTCCCTCGGCGAACTGCGCGACGCCCTCGGCCACGGCGTGCGCGGCGAGGACCTCGTCGTCACCGGGCCCGCCAAGAACGACCGGCTCCTGTGCGTCGCCGCCCGGCAGGGCGCGCTGATCGCCGTCGACGCCCTCGACGAACTGGACCGCCTCCTCGCCCTCAACAGCGAGCGCCCCGTCCGGGTGCTGCTGCGCCGCCACCCGCCGGCCCAGCCGCGCAGCCGGTTCGGGCTCGACGAGGCGCAGCTGCACGAGGCGCTGGAGCGCTGCGTCGAGGCCGGGCCCACCGTCCGGATGGAGGGCTTCAGCTTCCACCTGTCCGGCTACGAGATCCGGCCGCGTGCCGACCTCGCCGGGGAGCTCGTCGAACTCTGCCTCAAGGCCCGGACGTTGGGCCTCCAGGCCGACCGGATCAGCATCGGCGGCGGCTTTCCCGTCGACTACGTCCCCGCCGACGACTGGCACGCCTTCCTCGCCGAACAGGGGCCGGAGCACTACCACGCCCACAAGGCCTTCACCGCAGCCGACTTCTACCCCTACCACTCCCCCGTCGCCGGGGCGGACGCGCTGCGCTCGATCCTCGCCGCCCGCCCCGGCGGCACCGGCGCCACCCTCGCCGAACGGCTGCGGCAGTCCGGGGTGACGCTGCTGCTCGAACCCGGGCGCGCCCTGCTCGACCGCGCCGGCTCCTCCGTCTTCCGCGTCCAGGGCGTCAAGGACCGCGCCGGGTACGGCATCGTCACCGTCGACGGGACCAGCCTCAGCCTGTCCGAGCAGTGGTTCGCCAGCGAGTACCTGCCCGAGCCGCTGCTGCTGACCGCACGCACCGACGCCTCGGCGGGGCCCTACCCGGCCTGCGTCGGCGGCGCCAGCTGTCTCGACTCCGACCTCCTGACCTGGCGCAAGATCGCCTTCCCCGCCCGCCCCCGCCCGGGCGACCTGCTCGTCTACCCCAACACCGCCGGCTACCAGATGGACTCCAACGAGTCCCCCTTCCACGAACTGCCACTGCCGTCCAAGGTCGTCATCGACCACCCGGCGGACGGCCACCGGCCGCGCTGGCGCCTCGACCGCTGACTCCCGCCCACCCCGGCCCTGCTCACCGAGTCCCTACCTACCCCGTCCCCGCTCACACCGTCCCCGCGGAGCCCCACACCATGACCGACGCCCTCCACCGCCCCCCGGTGGTCAGCCGGATATCCGACCTCATCGGCTACACCCCGCTGTTCGAACTCGCCCGCTCCGACAACGGCGCCCGGCTGCTCCTCAAGCTGGAGATGTACAACCCCACCGGCAGCGCCAAGATCCGGATGGCCCGCCAGATGGTCCTCGACGCCGAGGAACGCGGCGAACTGGGCCCGGGCGGGCACATCATCGAGTCCACCTCCGGCAACACCGGCCTCGGCCTCGCCGTCGTCGCCGCCGAACGCGGCTACCGCTTCACCGCCGTCGTCGACAACCACGCCGCCGCCGACAAGCTGCGCGGCATGAAGGCCATGGGCACCGACCTCGTCTACGTCGCCGAGGACGGCGGCGAGGAGCTCAACACCGCCGCCCGCGAGGAACTCGCCGAGGAGATGGCCCGCGGGCGGGAGAACACCGTCTTCACCGAACAGCACAACAACCCCGGCAACGCGGTGGGTTACCACGCCGTCGGCCGCGAGATCGCCCAGGCCCTCGACAACCGGGTGGACGTGCTGATCGGCGCCGTCGGCACCGGCGGCGGCCTGTGCGGCACCGCCCGGGAACTGAAGAAGGCCGTCCCCGGCCTCGCCGTCATCGGCGTCGAGCCCAAGGGCTCCATCGCCTTCGGCCCGCCCGCCCACGACTACTACCAGTCCGGCACCGGCACCCCCGAAGGCGCCACCATCGGCCTCCTCGTCGACTACGACCTCATCGACGAGGGCGTCAAGGTCGGCGACGTCGAGGCCTTCGCCACCGCCCGCGTCGTCGCCCGCCGCACCGGCCTGCTGATCGGCGGCTCCGCCGGCGGGGTCGTCCACGAGGCCCTGACCCGCCTCGGCCAACTCCCGCCCGACGCGGTTATGGTCGCCTTCATCAACGACGGAGGCGAGAAGTACCTGGACACCGTCTTCAACGACGACTGGATGAACGCCCGTTCCCTGATCGACGGCGCCGTCGAAGCCGGCATCGACGAGACCCTCACCAAACTCCGCAGGAACTGAACTCCACCATGCAGCAGCTGACCACCCTGGCCCGCGACAGCCGCGCCCTGGCCGCGCTCGCCGTCCCCCTCGCCCTCACCCAACTCGCCCAGGTCGCCCTCACCACCACCGACACCATCATGATGGGCGTCCTCGGCACCGAGGCGCTCGCGGCCGGCGGCCTCGCCCTGGTCATCTTCAACCAGCTGCGCACCATGGGCGTGGGCCTCGTCACCTCCGTCGGCAACCAGGTCGCGGCCGCCGCCGCCCGCGCCGAGCAGGCCGACTCCGCTCGCGCCGAGCAGGCCGACTCCGCTCGTGCCGAGCAGACCGACGGCGGAGTCGACGCCCAGCGCAGGGCCGACGACGAGGTCCGCGGCCTGGTCCGCGCCGCCCTGGCGGTCGCCACCCTCGCCGGGATCGCCGGCGCCGTCCTGATGGTCCTGATCGGCCAGGCCGCCACCCTGCTCGGTCAGGAGGCCGCCGTCGCCCACCGCACCCAGGGCATGCTCGCGGCGCTCGCCCCGGGTCTGCTGCCCTGCCTGTGGTTCCAGGCGATCCGTCAGTTCACCGTCGGCATGCGCCGCCCGCAGGCGCTGCTGCAGATCACCCTGGTGTCCGTCGCCGTCAACGCCGCCCTCAAC
Source organism: Kitasatospora sp. NPDC087861 (assembly GCF_044742585.1). Classification (NCBI taxonomy): domain Bacteria; kingdom Bacillati; phylum Actinomycetota; class Actinomycetes; order Kitasatosporales; family Streptomycetaceae; genus Kitasatospora; species Kitasatospora sp. NPDC087861. The sequence continues at coordinate 154,437 of NZ_JBIUUS010000008.1, read as the reverse complement.
TGGGCCTTCATCCACGGCAGCTGGGGCTTCCCGAAGCTGGGCCTGACCGGCATCGGCGTCGCCACCAGCTGCGTCCACCTGCTCTCCTTCCTCGCCCTCTACGGCTCCGCCCGCCGGGATCCGCTGCTCGGCCCGCTGCTCAGCCTGCGCGCCTGGCGGGCCGACCTGCCGACCGTCCGGCGCCTGCTCGGCCTCGGCACGCCGATCGCCGCCACCTACGGCTCCGAGGCCGGGTTCTTCTCCGTCACCGCCCTGCTCGCCGGCAGCTTCGGCGCCGCTGCACTGGCCGCGCACACCGCCGTCAACCAGCTGATCTACCTGGTGTTCCAGGTCGCGGTGGGGCTCTCGCACGCGGCCTCCATCAACGTCAGCCGGGAGCTGGCGCTGGGCGACTATCCGGCGGCCCGGCGCATCCGCAACACCGCGCTCGCCTGCGGGGCCGTCGTCATGACGGTGGTCGGGACGGTCTACCTGGCCCTGCCCGAGCTGGTGCTGCGGCCGTACTTCGACCCGTCCTCGGCCGCCGACCAGCAGGGGCTGGACATCGCCACCGGACTGCTGGGCGTCGTGGCCGTCCTGCAGTTCTTCGACTGCGCGCAGAACATCGGCGTCGGCCTGCTCCGCGGCCTCGACGACACCAGGAGCGGCTTCCGCATCACCCTGGTCGGCTACTGGCTCGTCGGCCTCCCCGCCGCCTGGCTGCTCGCCTACCCCCTCGGCGGCGACACCCGCGGCCTCTGGCTCGGCCTGCTGATCGGCCTCGCCACCACCGCCGTCCTGCTGCTGCGCCGCTACGGCCGGGCCCTCGCCTCCCGGGCCACCGACACCCAGGAGCCCGTCCCTGCGGTCTAGCCGGCGCAATCGTGTTCACCTGCATAGGCCACCACGGGCGTTCGGCCGTGCGTGGCCCGATTCGGCGCCAACTCATCTCTACATTCCTGTAGTTCTGCGCCAATGCTCCGCATGGCAGCAGTCAGGGGAACAGGGTGGGGCCACCTTCTTGTAGCGGCCCTTCGCCGGCGGGACACTCGGCTCAGCCGGTTGACATGCACCCGGCCAGTGTTCGGCCGCCGACCCGCGCCCAGCGCGCGCCCCTCCCGGCGGCTCCTCCCTCAGGCCCCAATCCCCCACAGCAGGAGCCGAGTTGAAGACACGACGGATCACCCCGACCCCGACCCGCCGCACCGCGCTCGCCGCCGCAGGCGTCACCGCCCTCACCGCCGCGCTGATCCTCCCGCAGGTCTCCGCGCAGGCCGCCCCGTCCGGGGCGGCCGTGCCGCGGACGTTCTCCACCACCGCCGCCGCCACGGCACGGCTCGCGAGCGACCTCACCGGGCAGCTCGGCGACAGCGCCGGCGCGGGCGCCTACGTCGACACCGACGGCAGGCTCGTCGTCAACGTCCTGGACGCGGCGGCCGGCGAGCGCGTCCGGCAGACGGGCGCGCAGCCGCGCACCGTCCGCCACTCGATGGCGGAACTGCTCGGCGCGCAGCAGGAGTTGCAGCGCACCGCGACCATACCGGGCACCGCCTGGTCGATCGACCCGCGCACCGACCAGGTGGCGGTCACGGCGGACCCCACCGTGACCGGCGCGGACCTGGAGCGACTGACGGCGGCGGTCGCGGCCCTCGGTGACACCGCCCGGCTGAACCGGTCGGCCGACCGCTTCAAGCCCCTCATCGCGGGCGGCGACGCGATCTGGGCCAGCGGCGCCCGCTGCTCGCTCGGCTTCAACGTCGTCAAGAACGGCCAGCCGTACTTCCTGACCGCGGGCCACTGCGGCGTGGCCTTCCGCAGCTGGTCGGACTCCCAGGGCGGCGGCCAGATCGGCTCGGTGACCAGCGCTACCTTCCCCGGGAACGACTACGCGCTGGTCAAGTACACCAGCGCCGTCGGACACCCGAGCGCCGTCGACCTGTACGACGGCACCACGCAGTCGATCAGCGGCGCCGCCCAGGCGTTCGTCGGCCAGTCGGTCCAGCGCAGCGGATCCACCACCGGCGTCTACGGCGGCACCGTGACCGGCCTGAACGCCACCGTGAACTACCAGGAGGGCTCGGTCCACGGACTGATCGACACCGACGTCTGCGCCGAGCCCGGCGACAGCGGCGGTGCGCTGTTCTCCGGCGACCAGGCCGTCGGCCTGACCTCGGGCGGCAGCGGCGACTGCACCAGCGGCGGGGAGACCTTCTTCCAGCCGGTCACCGCCGCGCTGAGCCACTTCGGCGCGACGATCGGCTAGAAGCGGACCGGCCCCAGCCAGGCACGGACCGCCGATCCGGCCTGACCAGCAGCGGTCAGGCCGGATCGGCCAGGTGCGAGCTCAGCCAGCCGAGCGAGGGCGGGATCAGCCGGTTCCAGGTGGTGAAGTTGTGGCCGCCGGCATCGACGGTGGCCTGCGCGACGGTCAGCGGGGGGCGCGCGGCGGCGGCGAAGGCCTTCGAGTCGGCGTAGGTACTGCCGTCCTCCTTGCTGTCGGCGAGCAGCACCGCCACCGCGGGGGCGGGCAGGTGGGCGAGCCGCCAGTTGAGGTCCGCCTCGTCGCGGCGCTGCTGGCTGCCGCCGAAGAGGTCACCCGTGGTGATGTCCTCCGCCGCCTTGAAGTAGCCGGACAGTGACACCACCGCCGAGTAGACCTGCGGGTGCACCATGCCGAGCTTCAACGCGCAGTAGCCGCCGGTGGAGTCGCCGATCGCCCCGAGGCTGTTCGGCCCGGTCGAGACCCGGTACGAGGCCCGGATGTCCTGCGGCACATCGGTGGTGAAGTAGGTCTGCGCCTGCGGGCCGTTCGGGATGTCCTCGCACTCGCTGTCCCGGGGCATCGACGGGGAGGGCCGCATCAGCACCAGGACGGCCGGTTTCATCGTCCCGTTCCGGAGGAGATCGAGCTCGGTGGCCGGGTAGCGCAGCTTGGTGACCAGGTTCGTGGCGTCTCCGGGAAAGCCCGTCATGACGATGACGGCGGGGAAGCGCCGGCCCTCGAACCCCGGCTGGAAGTACTGCGGCGGCAGATAGACGTACCCGTCCGTGGACAGGCCAGTGCTCGGGCCCGGGATGCGGACCCGGTCGATCCGGCCGATCCGGGCCGGGTCGCGGCTCTCCGACCCCGTGCCGGTGACCTCGGCCTTCCCGAGCACCTGCACGCCGGGCGCCGGCCCGCCCGGGGTGCCGGAAGCGCCCGGGGTACCGGTGGCGCCCACGCCCGGCGTGGCCGGACCGCCCTGGATCACGGCCCTGCCGTGGTTGTGGCCCAGCAGGTCCGCCCAGCTGCTGTAGAACACGAAGTAGTCGTTGACGGCGAGCCCGAGGGTGGCCAGCAGGGCGAGCTGGGTGAGGGCGATGGTGCCGAGCCGAAGGAACATCGCGGGCCAGCTGCGGACGGCCAGCCGGGGCCAGACCCAGAGCGTGCCGAGCACCGTGAACACCGCGAGCAGCCCCACGAGCGCCAACAGCTTGTGACTGGTGAGTCCCATCCGTCCCGGCCTCCCCTACCACTGTGGACCACCGGCCGGGGCCGGCGCGCCCCGTACCCAGGGTAGCCATCCACGGGCGGAGCGTCATTCCCGCCGGTCGGCGAGGGCCTGCCAGACCTGGTCGCGCAGGAACGGCGGGTCGGTGAAGCGGATGCCGGTGGCGTCGCGCAGGGCGTTGGCGAAGGCGGGGGCGACCGGGTTGAACGGGCTCTCGCTCATCGACTTGGCGCCGAGCGGGCCGATCGCGTCCGAGGTGGTCGAGAAGTGCACCTCGGTGCGCGGGACGTCGGCGTACGCGGGGAGGCGGTAGCGGCGGAACGCGGCCGTGGTGACCTCGCCCCGGTCGTCCAGCAGCACCCGTTCGAACAGCGTCGCGCCGAGCGCCTGGGCGACGCCGCCCTCGACCTGCCCGCGGCACTGCATCGGGTTCATCACCCGCCCGGCGTCCGCGCCGTGCACGCTGCGCAGGATCCGGATCTCCCCGGTGTCCGGGTCGACGGCGAGGCGGAACCACTGCGAGTTGAACGCCACCGAGCGCGGCGAGCCGCCCCAGTGCCCGGTGCCCGCGAGGTCGACGCCGCGTTCGCGCGCCGCCGCGTACAGCTCCTTCAGCGGGGCGCTCCGCCCGTCGCAGTCGACGGCCTCGGCGCCGAGCCGGACCAGGCTGCGCGGGGCCCGCGCGTACTCGGCGGCGAAGGCGGTCAGCCGTTCGGCGAGCGCGTTCGCAGCCCGCATCACCGCCTTGCCCGCGACCACCGTGCCCGCCGAGCCGAAGGCGCCGGTGTCGTGCCGGACCACGTCGGTGTCGGACTGGCGGATCGCGATCCGGTCGACGGTCGTGCCGAGTGCGCCCGCGGTGATCTGCTGGTGCACGGTGGTCGTCCCGTTGCCGAACTCGGCCGTGCCGACGGCGACGTCGTAGCCGCCGTCCTCCAGCAGGGCGACGGTGGCGTCGGCGAAGTGCCCGCCCGGCGGGCCGGTGGCGATCATCGCCATCGCGAAGCCCTGCCCGACCAGCCAGCCCGCGGGGGCGTCCGCCGCGCTGCGGTCGTTCGCGAGCGCGTCGCGGACCACCTGGAGGCACTGGTCGAGGCCGTAGCTGGCGATGTGCAGGTCCTCCTCCTCGCCGCCGGGGCTGAGCATGTCCTCGCCGGGGCCGATGACGTTGCGCTCCCGGAACTCCAGCGGGTCGATCCCCAGCCGGCGGGCCAGTTCGTCCATCGCCGACTCCACCGCGAAGGTGACCTGCCCGAGCCCGTAGCCCCGAAAGGCCCCGGCGGGAACCAGAACCGGATCGGGCGGACGGTGGCGGCGGTGACGGTGACGGTCAGCGAGCCGTCCACCGGGTCGAGGGTGCCGATCAGCAGGGCGCCGGAGCGGCCCAGCCCGTACAGCGAGGCCTGGCGGAACGCCGTCCGGGCCGCCAGGGCGCGGGCCGGCAGGGTGATCGAGCGCAGCAGTTCGCCCGGCCGCAGGTCCTTGACGCCGGCGCCGGTGACGAACTCGACGACCGGGACCCGGCGTTGCTCCCCCGACGGGGCGCGCAACAGGCAGACGCCCTCCAGGGCGGCGGTCAGCGAGATCATCGGACCGGCGGGCAGGCCGTTGCAGAGGTTGCCGCCGACGGTGGCCATGTTCCAGATCTTCCAGGACGCGAGGAACGCCCGGCAGCACTGCTCGAACAGCGGCGCCGCCGCCCAGGCGGCGGGCTTGGGGAAGCGCGAGAGCTGGGTGACCGTACAGGTCGCGGCGATCTCCAGGTCTCCGTCGGGGGTCGGGGTCAGCGGTTCCCAGCCCATCCGGCCGAGGTCGATCAGTCGGCGGATGTGCGGCTGCGGCTCGGAGAACAGGTACGTGCCACCGCCGAGCCAGGCGTCCCCGGGCCGCCAGGTGCCGCCCCGGCGGGCGTCGCGTATCTCGGCCACCGTGTTCAGATCCATGTCGCTCCATCGCCCGGCCGGAATCGTTCCTTCGGTACGGCGATTGAAGCCGCGGCGGCGGGCCGGGCGCGAGTGGGTCCGCACACCAGGCGCACCCGCCCCGACCTGGTCGATCGTCCAGCGGCGGGGCCGGCTCCCTCACCTGGTGCCCGCGTCCTGCCCGCGCGTGTCCGCGTCTGGCCCGCGTCTCGCCCGCGCCTGTCCGCGCCAACTTCGACAAGCGTGTCGAAGTTGGCTTGGGGGCCGGGCTATGCTGTCCCGAGATCCGAGGACGAGCCCCCCTTGCCCCGTCGACGAACGCACCGGCACGGTGCGCCCGACCGGAAGGAGGCGAGACAGATGGACAGCAGCAGTCCGGGCCGCACCCTCCCCCACCTCCGCTCCCGCATGCCCCGGTCCGCCTCCGGCAGACGGTGAACACACCCGTCACCCAGGCTTTCTGACGCCACGTCAGTCCCGTCGGCCCTGCCGCCACCGCCGTCCGCGTCCCCTTCACCCACCCCGGCGCCCCCCGCCGAGGAAGAGGTACCCCATGACGACGTCCCGGCCCTACCCGCGCCCCGCCGAGGCCGCGGTGCTGCTCACCGTCCTCGCCCTCCTCGTCGCCGAGGAGCTCGCCCTCGGCCTGGCCGAGGAGGAGGACCGCCCGGTCATCAACGCCGTCCTGATCGGGGCCTCCGGCTCCGGCCTGCTGGCGGTCGGCGCGGTCCTCCTCGGCCGCTGGCTCGACACCCGCCGCCCGCTCCCGTTGCCCCCGCCCGGCCCCAACGGCCGCGAGTACAGCGCCCGCGCCCTGGCGGACTTCCCGATGGACGCCGTCCGCCCGCTCCTCCTCGCCCACCAGGCACCGCAGTTGGGCCAGCTGTACTCCGCCTGGATGCTCGCCCGGGCCGGCCGCCCGGCCCCGTGGATCGCCCGCCGACTCGCCATCCCCCTGGACGCCGCCCACCTCCTCGTCGACGCCGCCCGCGCACGCACCGCCACCCGACCGGGCCACCAGGCCGGCGACTGACCCGGCGCCGGCCCCGGCACCGCGCGCTGCGGTGCCGGGGCCGGTGATCGTGCGGATGGTCAGCTCTCGCGGGCCGAGGCGTCGTCGATCAGGAACGCGGTGGTCGGGGTCGTACCGGCCTCGTGGGAGACGAGCTTGAGGCCGATGGTGGTGCCCCAGCCGACCTGCCCGATGACCGGGCTGAGGTCCACCGACTGGTACTGGTAGCCGCTGGTCGGGTTCTGACTGGTCCAGGTCTTCACCGTGCCGATCGGCTGCCCGGTGTACTGGTTGATCGCCACCAGCGACAGCGTGTCGGGCGCGGTGGCGGAGGTGTTGGTCGACTCGACGTCCAGCCAGAAGGAGAAGCTCGCCGACCCGTAGCCCGGGTAGGTGTTCAGGTAGGTGGTGACGGAGTCGTCCGTCCCGGCGTCCTGGCCGAGCCAGGCGTACCAGGTGCCCGAGTGCGCCGCGTGCAGGCTCGACGGGGTGACGATGTTGTACCCCGACGGGCTCCAGGAGTCCGTCATCACCGTGTGGTTGACGTTCGCCGAACCGTTCTCGAAGCCGGGGTTCGTGAGCTGCTCGATCGCACCGCAGCCCGGCTGACCGGTGGCGCCGACGTTCTCCCAGAAGCCGGTGGAGGCGGTCTTGCCCGCGCCGTCCGTCGCCGTCACGGTGATTCGCTGATAGCCGTTGGTCGCGGCGGCGGCGCCGGAGATCACCCCGCTGTGCGCGTCGATGGACAGGCCCTGCGGCAGCCCGTTGGCGCTGTAGGTGAGGGCCGAACCGCTGCTGGACACGCCGACCGCCGGGATCGACATCGGCCGCGCGGCCGGGTCCACCCGGTCGCACATCGTGCTCAGGGAGACCGGCGGACTGGCCACCACCGGGTCGGAACCCACGCACAGGTGGTCGGTGTTGGACCACAGGGTCTGCAACGGGAAGCTGCCCGTCGACAGGTTCTCGAAGAACAGCCCGCCGTTGGCGCCGTACGGGATCCAGGCGCACTTGTCGCCGATCTCCTGACCGGTGGCGTCGGTCCAACCGCCCGGGGTGTTCGGGTCGGTCACCGTCTCCGCGTACTCGTGGCCGCCGATGATCCCGTAGCCGTCCAGCCGGCCGCGCGGGGTGTTCTCATGGAACCAGTTGGTGCCGCAGCCGGCCACGTCCGTCAGGTACGGCATGTTGGTGTAGGCGAGTTGGCCGTACGGCGAGCGCTGGAAGTCGTGCCAGGCGCAGTAGCCCAGTTCCTTCCACTTGTCCGGATCGGTGCCCTGCGGCGAGTCGATGACGTACTGGACGTTGCGGTTCTGCGCCTCGGTCAGGTTGCCGAAGTGCTTGGCGGCGGCCAGCGCCTCGGCCCCGATCTGCGGCTCGGTCGCGGCCTGCGGCGCGGGGGCGGCGTTGTCCACCCAGACACCCGCGAGCACGCTCCCCGCCTGCGGGTAAGGGATGTGCGCGGACCCGGCCGGGCACTGGATGCCGCCGGCGGCGATGCCCTCGCAGTACTGGGTCAGGACGGCACTCCAGTTGTCGCCGGCGCTGCCGAGAGCCTTGAAGAAGTCCTGCTGGTACGGGGCGGCCTGGTCCGGGTCGCCGGACGCCACGATGTCGCCGGTCGAGTTCGTCGAGGGGGTGCCCCACTGGGAGCCCCACAGGACCAGGTAGACCTTGGGCGCGCCGATCACCACGCCGGTCGACTCCTGGCCGCCCTTGTAGGTGACCTGGAGGTCGTACTCGTTGGCGACCGAGCCGTCGCCGTCCTTGCCGGTGCCCGGGTCGGCACCGTCCACCAGCTGGGGGGTCTTCCCGGCGCCGGCGTTCGCGCTGGCGGCCGGCCCCGTCCTGGCGGCCTTGGCCCGGTGCGGGCCGGACTTCTGCGGGGTGGTGACGGTCTTCGGGGTGCCCGGCTGGACGGCCACGGTGGCGGTCTCCGGCGCATGGGGGTCGGCCACGGCGGGCAGCGGGCTGCTGAGCGCGGCGCCGGCCAGGGCGGCGGCGAGCGCCACCAGGGCGGTCCGTCGGCCGCGTTGGAACAGGCGGGATCGGAATCTGATCACGGGTCGGGTTCCGTCTCTCGTGACGTGGGGGGGAGGGGATGCGCGTTGCGGCACGCGCACGGAGCTGACTGATCGTCAACAGGACTGCGGCGGGAGGACGGGGAACCGGTTCTCACCCCGGACCGCTGTGCAATGCGCCATATGATATTTCACCGACCGTCGCACACAAGGCCCCCTGCGCGACGCGCGACGGCGCCACCCGCCCGCCGACACGCCGCGCGGCCACACCCCGGCACGCCACCGCGCCAACCCCCGCCCGGCCCGATCGCCCCCGAACCGGCGCGGCCACCGCCGGCCCGCCAACTCCACGACCGGGCGGGGATTTTAACGGCTCCTTACCCGCTTCAACCCCGCCTTGGGACTCCGGCCGCCGAGGGCGCCGTCAAACCCTCCGGCCGGCGCCCGCCTGCGCCAGCAGGAACGGCACCAGGCCGCGCTCCGCCAGCGCCGACCGCCAGGCGTCCCGCGCCAGCCCCAACTCCCCCACGACGGCCTCCCCGCCGGCCTCCGCGGACCGCGACCGCGACGCCGCCCCGAGCAGCCCCAGCCCGCCCACCAGCAGACTCACCGCCGCCACCCCGGCCGCCACCCACCCGGCGCCGACCAGCGCGTGCCCCAGCACGTCCACGTCCTCCGCCAGCCCCAGCACGTACCCCAGCAGCAGGAAGATCGCAGCCGCCGCCCCGGCGACGATCGGCACGATCACCCCCACCACGCCCCACCACCCCGACACCCGCTCCCGCCCCGGCTCGTCCACCGGCAACCGCGCCACCGCATCCTGATCCGCCCGCACGGCCACGTACCGCTCGTACTCCGGCGCGGCCGCCGCCAGCACGAACTCCGCGTTCTCCCGCGCGCACCGCCGCAACCGCTCCACCCCCCGCCCCTCGTCCCCCGCCGCCCGCAACGCCGCCAACACCCGCGGCCCGGCCAGCGCCCTACCCAACTCCGTCTCGAAGTCGGCCCGATCCTGCTGCGGCAGTCGAAGCGGCCTGTCCATGAGATGCCCCCGTTCACTCTTCACCCAGTTCTACAGAACTGTAGAACATGAGAGCGCACAGGAGCAGCCCCGTTCACCTGTGGGATCGGGAGGTCAGGGGGGTGACCCGGGCCACGGCCCGGGCCGGCGGGGGCGTCAGGAGACGGTGAGCGGTACCCGCTGGGCGTCCGACGAGGCGGGCGGGGTGGCGCCGAGGTTGGCGACCGTGGCGATCAGCACGGCGTCGGCGCCCGGGATCCAGTTGACCGTCTTGGACTGGACGACGAGTTGGCGCTCCTGCTGCGCGCCGTCGCAGATCACGTCCGCCTCGGCCGTCCGGCTGGAACCGAAGGCGACGCTGGAGGAGTCCTCCGGGTCCCGCTGCTCCACCGAGACGGTGAGCGACCGGAACTCGTCGGCGACCCCGCAGAGGTAGCCGACGTTCACCCGGACCCGGCCGGGGACCTTCGGGTCGATCCGGACCTCACCGAGGGCGATGGCCGTGACGGGCGCCGAGGCCGTTTCCGGGGCCGGGCCGGGATCCGGTCCGGGATCGGCGGCCAGGGCGGGCGCCGTGAGGCCGCTGAGGGCCGAGGTGAGAGCCGTCGCTATGATCCACCGCTGCACTGCCGACCTCCCGGGGCTGCGGACGTGTTGCGGCCGACGCTAACCGCCCCGCCGGTGGCCCGCGCGCCGAGCGGTCCACCCGTCGCACGGACAGCCCAGCCCGGCGCCGACCCGGCGTCGCCAACGGCTCGACCCCCGGACAGCCCCGCGGCCGCCTCGCCGGTCCGGACGAGGGCCGCCTCGACAATCGGCCGGTCTGGCTCCAGGAGATCGCGCCGGCGGAAGCGCCCCGCATGATCGAGCGATCAGTGTGGCCCTCCGTCGACGCTCGCACGGTCGGCGGGGCGCCTGACCGAGGAGGCGACCACCGTCCTGCACCACCACCTCGGCCGACTCCTCCCCCACCGCGCCTGAGCGCGCCCGCACGTGCAGGGGCCCGCCGCGCAACCGGCGCGGCGGGCCCCGAAAGAGCGGATTACCGGCGGCCGGCCGCCACCTCGGCATCCTCGTTCTCGTTCTCGCCCTGGTCGTCGCCCCAGCCGTCGCTGCGGTCGCGGTAGAGGGTGAAGCGGTCGTACAGCACCGGGGTCGGGACGGGGTTGGCGGCGGTGGCCGGGGCCGAGTGGTAGTAGCTGACCGTGATGGTGGTGCGGCCGCCGGGGACGCGGCCCGGGTCGACGTCGAAGACCGCGACGCCGTACGGGAAGTCGGTGTCGGGGTCGGTGACCGCGGACCAGTGGGCCTTCTCCTTGGCGTCCGGGTCGGCCTTGAAGGTGAGCCGCTGGGTGCGGACGGAGGCCTGGCGGACACCGTCCGCGTCGGCGGGCAGGTAGACGTCGTCGTGCCCGGCGGTGCCGCCGCCACCGAGGATCAGGTGGACGGTGCCCTGCGAGGTGTCGATCTGCCGCAGGTCGTCGTCGGCGACGGCCGGGGTGAGCAGCCCGCCCGGTTCGGTGCCGCGGACGGGGTGGGTGCGCTCGTAGTCGTGGTCGTGGCCGGCCAGGACGAGGTCCACGGAGTAGCGGTCGAGCAGCGGCAGCAGCTTCTCCCGGATACCCATGTCACCGCCGTGACTGGCGGCGGAGGAGGACATCGCGAACTGGTGCAGGTTGACGACGATCCAGTCGACCTCGCCGCCGCGCCGGGCACGCGACAAAGTGCGCTCCAGCCACCGGAGTTGAGCCCCCTCGCTGTAGTCGCTGAGGTAGATCGACCGGCCGGTGGCCGGGTCGAGGCTGGCGTCGTCCTCGACCGCGATCTCGTTGCCGTCCAGGCTCACGAAGAGCACCGAACCGACCTGGAAGCCGTACCAGTTGCCGCAGTAGTCGCGCGTCCCGTTGTCGGGCAGCTCGAAGCGGGTCAGGTAGGAGGCGTACCCGAGGTCCCCGCCGCCGGCCTCGACCTCGTGGTTGCCGGGCGCGGGCATCCACGGGCGGTGGGCGGCCGACGTGGCGAGGTTGTTCATGAAGGCGTTCCAACACTGCGGCTGGCGCTGCGGGTTGTTGTTGGCGTACGCGAGGTCGCCGTTGAGCAGGTGGAACAGCGGAGCGAACTGCTCCACCTGGCGGACGGCGGCGGCACCGTGGATCGAGGACTTGCTGAACACGTTGTCGCCGGTGCCCAGGTCGCCGAAGCTGGTGAAACGGAACGCGGCCCGGCCGCGCGCGGGCGCGGTGCGGAAGGTGCCGCGCACCGCGTCGGCGCCGTCGTGCAGCACCTCGTACACGTACGTGGTGTCCGGCCGCAGGCCGTCCAGGCGGACGTGGTGGGTGTACGTCTCGACCTTGTTGAGCCCGTCGACGTAGCTGCGGGTCGCGGCGTCCACGGTGTGCCCGGCGCCACCGCGCGGGGTGCCGACCCGGACCCGGGGACGGCGCACACTGCCCGCCGTCGCCCAGGAGACCGTCATCTCCCGGGACGGCTCGTTGCCCCACTGCAGGTGGATCTGCTCCGGGCCGGGGGTGCCGGCCAGCGCCGGCTGCGTCCACAACAGGGTGGACCCGGGCAGCGCGGCGAGCGCACCGGCCGCCGTACCCGTCCGAAGGACCGTTCTACGCGAGGGATGTGACACTGCCGCCTCCTGGGCTCCGAGAAACGCCCTGGAGAGTGCCAGTCGCACCGGGCGGCCGGGCCACCGACGAAGGTGTGTTCGGCGAACGGAAGTTGAACGCTGTCCCGGCTCGGGCGAGGCGATCGTACTGGCCCGGACGGATTACCGAACCCTGACGCTCCGCCCACCTGCACCCGTACCGGACCCGGGCGCGGCTAGCGTCGGCGGCATGGAGATTCTGGTCACCGGCGGCGCCGGGTTCATCGGGTCGGCCGTGGTCCGCGCGCTGGTCGCGGCCGGGCACGGGGTTCGGGTGCTGGACGCGCTGCTGCCCGCCGTCCACCCCTCCGGGCGGGCGCCCGACCTGCCCGCCGGCGTCGCCTTCCGGCACGGGGACGTCCGCGACGCCGAGGCCGTACGGCGGGCGCTCGCCGGGGTGGACGCGGTCTGCCACCAGGCGGCGATGGTCGGCCTCGGGCTCGACCTGGACGACGCCCCCGCCTACGCCGGCTGCAACGACCTCGGCACCGCCGTCCTGCTCGCCGCCATGGCCCGCACCGGCGTCCGCCGACTCGCCCTGGCCGGCTCGATGGTGGTGTACGGGGAGGGCCGCTACCGCTGCCCGGCGCACGGCGACGTCGCCCCGGGCCCGCGCCGCCCGGCCGACCTGGACGCCGGCCGTTTCGAGCCACCCTGCCCGGTGTGCGGCCACGCCCTGAGCCCCCACCTGGTCACCGAGGACGCCCCGGCCGATCCGCGCAACGTGTACGCGGCCACCAAACTCGCCCAGGAGCACCTGGCGTCCGCCTGGGCCCGCGCCTGCCAGGGCACCGTCCTGACGCTCCGCTACCACAACGTGTACGGCCCGGGCATGCCGCGCGACACCCCGTACGCGGGGGTCGCCTCGCTGTTCCGCTCGGCGCTGGCCCGGGGCGAGGCCCCCCGGGTGTTCGAGGACGGCGGCCAGCGCCGCGACTTCGTCCACGTCGAGGACGTCGCCGCCGCCAACCTGGCCGCCCTGACCGCCCTCGACGCCTGCCCGCCGGGCGGCTCCCGCGCCTACAACGTGGGCAGCGGCGAGGTCCGGACGGTCGGCGAGATGGCCGAGGCGCTGGCGGCGGCGTACGGCGGCCCGGCGCCGCTGGTGACCGGCGAGTACCGCCTGGGCGACGTCCGGCACGTCACCGCCGACTCCTCCCGGCTGCGCGCCGAACTCGGCTGGCGCCCGCGGGTGCCGTTCCACACCGGGATGGCCGAGTTCGCCGCCGTTGCGGTGCGGGTCGGGCACCGCGGCTGACGCTCCGTCGGATCTGGCCGGAACTCCCCGGTGAAGAGCGGAGGATGGGGTTAGCCTGTCAATATGGTTGCAGACTACAAGGAAGAAGTCGCCGTGAACGACCGGGAATTCATCAGCACACCCGCCCTGATCCTCCGGTCCCTCTCCGCCGACCCCGGCCGGCCGGCCGTCATCACCCCCGACGGCGCCGAGATCACCGCCGGCGACTTCGCCGCCGCAAGCTACCGCCTCGCCCACGAGCTCATCGCCCGGGGCGTCACCCGCGGGGACACCGTCACCCTGCTCACCGGCAACACCGCCGAGGCGCTGAGCGCCCGCTACGCGGCGGGCCTCGCAGGTGCGCGGGTGGTCAACCTGTACGAGGGCATGAGCACCCCGGTCCTGGCCGAGATCGTGGCGAGCGTCGACACCACCGTTCTCCTCGTGGACGCCGAACGGTTCGCGGGAGCCGCCGAGTTGCTGCCCCTGATCGACGTGCCGACGGTCCTCCGCCTCGGCCCCGGCCCGGCGGCCGTCGGCGAGGACGTGATCGCCGCCGCCGCGCACCGCCCCGCCGAACCGCCCGCCGTCCGGATCGGCCCGGACGACGACCTCGGCATCCGCCACACCGGCGGCACCACCGGAATCCCGAAGGGCATCCTCAGCCGGCACGGCACCTACCGCGGCGTCTTCGACGTCCCGTTCGGCCGCGGCGGCAGCACCGACGAGCCGCCCCGCTTCCTCGCCGCCACCTCGCTCGCCCACCTCGCCGGGATCTTCTCCGACCTGACGCTCCACCACGGCGGCACGGTGGTCCTCCAGCGCACCTTCGACCCCGGCGAGGTCCTGGCCGCCGTCGAGCGCGAGCGGATCACCGCCCTCTGGGTACTGCCACCGCTGCTCTACCAGCTGCTCGACCACCCGGCGATCGGCCGCACCGACCTGTCCAGCCTGCGGCAGATCTGGTACGGGGGCTGCGCCGCCTCGCCGACCCGGATCCGGGAGGCGCTCAAGGTGTTCGGGCCGGTCCTGGTGGGCGTCTACGGGATGTCCGAGGCCCAGCTCATCTCCCTCCTCAGCCCGGAGGAGCACGACCGGATCGCCCAGGGCGGCCAGGTCCCGGTCGGCCGCCCCTTCCCGGGTGTCGAGGTGGAGATCCGCGCCGAGGACGGCACCGCGCTGCCCGCCGGAGAACAGGGCGCGGTCCACATCCGCTCGGCCGGCCTCATGGCCGGCTACTGGAAGCGGCCCGACCTGACCGCCGAGGTGCTGCGCGACGGCTGGCTGCACACCGGCGACGTCGGCCACCTCGACGCGGACGGCTACCTCTACCTGTCCGACCGGGTCAAGGACCTGATCATCGTGGTCGGCGGGCACGTCTACCCGTCCGAGGTGGAGGACCTGCTCCTCACCCACCCGGCGATCGCCCGCTGCGCGGTCTTCGGCGTACGCGACGCCCAGGAGGCGGAGCACGTCCACGTCGCCGTCGTTCCCGCTCCGGGGCAGCAGCCCGAGCTGGCGGACATCCAGGCGTTCGTCACGGCCCGCAAGGGGCGGATCTACGCACCGGAGGCCCTGCACCTGGTGGCCGAGATCCCGCTGACGTCGGTCGGCAAGCCGGACAAGAAGCGGCTGCGCGCGGCCGTGGCCGAGTAGGCCGGACGCACCGCACCCGGAGTCGGCGGCTTCCTCAACCTCAAGCCCTAGCGGGCCTCGGCCCGAGGCGCCGGCAGGGTGATCTCGAAGCAGCAGCCCCCGTCGACGTTGTGCACCCGGGCCCGCCCGGCGTGCGCCTCGACGATGCCGCGCACGATGGCCAGCCCGAGCCCGGCGCCGCTCTCCCCCGGCTCGCCGGCCGCCCGGCCGTCGTCGCGGCGCGGGGTGCGGGCGGAGCCGCCGCGCCAGCCGGTCTCGAACACCCGGGGCAGGTCCTGGTCCGGAATGCCGCCGCAGCCGTCGGTCACCGACAGCACCACCTCGTCCGCCTCCCGCCGGGCGGCCACCGCCACCACGCCGTCCTCGGGGGTCGAGCGGATCGCGTTGACCAGCAGGTTGCCGAGCACCCGGGTGATCTCCTGGCTGTCCACCTCCACCGGCTCCGCCGCCACCTGCCGCCCCTCCAGCCGGACGCCACGCCGCCTGGCCAGCGGGTACGCCCCGGCCAACGCGTCATCCACCAGGTCGTACACCGACACCCGGGTGAGCGAGAGGGAGAGCGCCCCGGCCTGGATCCGGGAGAGCTCGAACAGGTCGTCCACCATCCCGGTCAGCCGCTCGACCTCGGCGCGGATCCGCACCAGGTAGCGCTCGGGCTCCTCGGCGACTCCGTCCTCCAGCGCCTCGGCCATCGCCCGTAGACCGGCCAACGGGGTGCGCAGGTCGTGCGAGATCCACGCGATCAGCTCCCGGCGGGAGTGTTCCAGGGCCTGCTCACGCGCCCGGGACTCCGCCAGCCTGGCGCTGGTGGCGGCCAACTCCTCGCTCAGCGACGCCAGTTCGGCGCCGAGCGGGTGGACCGGCGCGGTGAACCCGGCGTCGCTGCCGACCGTCCGGGCCGCCTCGGCCAGCGCCCGGCTGCCGGCCACCACCTGGCGGCCGAGCAGCGCGGCGGTGACCAGCGAGACGACCGCGGCCATGCCGAGCACCGTGATGACCACACCGAGGTCGTGGGTGGACAGGAACATCGCCTGCGCCACCGCGAACGTCCCGGAGGTCACCGCGAGGACGGTCACGGCCGCCACGCAGAACAGCGACAGGGCGACCGAACGGCGGCGCAGCAGCCGGATCGCCGCCCAGCCGAGCAGGCCCGCCCCGCCCGCGCCGAGGGCGGCGAACAGGGCGATCAGCAACAGGTCCTTCACGCCGCACCGCCCTGCGGGCGGGCCGGGTCGTAGCGGTAGCCGACGCCCCAGACGGTGCTGATCAGGGCGGGCGCGGCCGGGTCGTCCTCGATCTTCTCGCGCAGCCGCCGCACGTGGACGGTGACGGTGGAGAGGTCGCCGAAGTCCCAGCCCCAGACCCGCTGCATCAGGTCCTGCCGGGAGAACACCGTGCCGGGATGCCGGAGCAGGAATGCCAACAGGTCGAATTCCCTGAGGGTGAGGGCGAGTTCACGCCCACCCCGGTGGGCCCGGCGGGCCTTCGGGTCGAGCGTGACGTCCCCCGAGCGCAACGCCCCGCCCGCCTCCGCCGTGCCGTCCACCGCGCCGCCCGCCATCGTGGCCGCCCCGGCCCGGGCGCGGCGCAGCACCGACTGCACCCGCAGCACCAGCTCGCGCGGGCTGAACGGCTTGGTGACGTAGTCGTCCGCACCCAGCTCCAGGCCGAGGATCCGGTCCGCCTCGTCGCCCTTGGCGGTGAGCAGCACCACCGGCAGCGCGGCGCCCTCGGCGGAGGCCCGCAGCCGGCGCAGCACCTCCAGGCCGTCCAGTCCGGGCAGCATGAGGTCCAGGACCAGCAGGTCGGGGCGGGTGCGCTCGGCGAGGTCGAGTCCGCGCGCGCCGTCGGCGGCCCGGTCCACGTGGTACCCGGCGCGGGCGAGGTAGCCGACGACGACCTCGGAGACGGTCGGGTCGTCGTCGACCACCAGGATGTGCGGGGTGTCGTTCACCTCGCCGAGGATAGGAGGTCGCGGCGGCGGGTGCGGACCGGACGGGCGCGCGTTCGAGTTCCGTAACATCCGCCGGCCCCGATCCGCCGGGCCCGCTCCGCCGGGCCCGCTCCGACAGACCGTGATCCGCCGGACGGGTCAGCCGCCGCGACGTCCGACTTCCGTAAGGCTGCGTCGCCACCGCAGGCCGCCCGGCCGCGGTTAGCGTGGCCCGCGTGACCTCACCCACCTCCACCGTTGCAGCCGTCGACGTCGTGCTGCCCTGCCTCGACGAGGCCGCCGCGCTGCCCTGGGTGCTGGGGCGGATCCCGGACGGCTGGCGGGCGATCGTCGTCGACAACGGCTCCCGGGACGGCTCCGCCGACCTCGCCCGCTCCCTGGGCGCGACCGTGGTCGAGGAGCCCCGGCGCGGGTTCGGCGCCGCCTGCCACGCCGGGCTGCGCGCCGCCACCGCCGACCTGGTCTGCTTCCTGGACTGCGACGGTTCCCTCGACCCCGCCCAACTCCCCCGGGTCACCGGCCCGGTGCAGACCGGCGCCGCCGACCTGGTGCTCGGACGCCGCCGCCCGGCCACCGCCGGGGCCTGGCCGCTGCACGCCCGCCTCGCCAACACCGTCCTGGCCCGCCGGCTGCGCGCCCGCACCGGCGCGGCCCTGCACGACCTCGGCCCGATGCGGGCCGCCCGCCGGGAGCACCTGCTGGCCCTGGGCCTCGGCGACCGGCGCTCCGGCTACCCGCTGGAGATGGTGCTGGCGGCCTCGGCCGCCGGTCTGCGGATCGCCGAGACGCCCGTCGACTACCTGCCGCGCGCGGGCCGCTCCAAGGTCACCGGCACCCTGCGCGGCACCCGCCAGGCCGTCCGCGACATGCGGACCGTGCTGGCCGCGCCCCCGCCGACCCTGCTGGTGATCGCCAAGGCGCCCGTCCCCGGCCGGGTGAAGACCCGGCTCACCCCGCCCTGCACGCCCGAACAGGCCGCCGCCCTGGCCGCGGCCGCCCTCGCCGACACCCTGCACACCCTGGGCACGATGCCGGCCGGGCGCCGCCTGCTCGTCCTGGAGGGCGAACCGGCCGATCGGCCGCCCGCCGGCTGGGAGGTCGTCGCGCAGAGCGGCGGCGGGCTGGACGAACGGCTGGCCGCCGCCTTCGCCCACGCGGCCCGGGTGGCCCCGGACGTACCGGCGCTGCTGGTCGGGATGGACACCCCGCAGCTGAGCGCCGCCGCCCTGGCCGAACCGCTGTCGGCCGCCCGGCGGGCGGGCGTGGACGCCTGGTACGGCCCGGCGGCGGACGGCGGCTTCTGGGCCCTGGGCCTGGCCCGGCCGACGGCCGACCTGGCCGCGCACCTGTTGCACGGCGTGCCGATGTCCACCCCGGGGACCGGTGCGGCCCTCCTCGAACGCCTCACCGCAGCGAACTTGACGATCCGCCACCTTCCACCGCTCACCGACGTGGACACCATCGAGGACGCCCACCGAGTCGCCGCCGAGGCGCCGGGCAGCCGCTTCGCCGCACAACTGAGGCACCTCGACCTCAGCCCGGAGGTGGCGAGTTGACGATCACCGCACCCCGAGTCGGCGACCCCCGCCCGGCCTCCGGCTGGGGGGACCGGGATCCCTATGCCGAGGCCGTCCGCACCGGGCACGGCCCGCTCTGGCTGCGCCGCGCGGACGGCCACCGGCATCGGCTGGACATCGAACGCTGGTGCGCCCCGGCGGCCGGCGCGGACCACAGCCTGCTGCTGCGCTGCACCCGCCTGGCCGCGCCCGTCCTCGACCTCGGCTGCGGCCCCGGACGGCTGGTCGCCGCGCTGGTCGCCCTCGGCGTCCCGGCCCTGGGCGTCGACGTGACCAGGGCGGCCGTCGCCCGCACGGTCCGGCTGGGCGGTCCGGCGCTCTGCCGCTCGGTCTTCGACCGGCTGCCCGCCGAAGGCCGCTGGGGCGCCGCGCTGCTCGCCGACGGCAACCTCGGCATCGGCGGCGACCCGGACGCACTGCTCCGGCGGGGCGCCGAACTCATCGCGCCGGACGGGCTGTTGCTGGTCGAGGTGGAGCCGGTGGAGCTGGACGAGCGGGTCACCGTCCAGGTCGAGGGCCCGGACGGCCGGCTCGGGGCGCGCTTCCCCTGGGCCCGGCTCGGTACGGCCGCCGCCCTGCGGCGGGCCCGCGCCGCCGCCGGACTGGTCGAGGCGGAGCGCTGGACCTCGCACGGCCGCCACTTCCTCGCGATGCGCAAGCGGTGAAGCACCAACGGTGAAGCACCAGCGGTGAGGCACACAAAACGAAGCACCCACCGATGTGCACAAGGTGAGGCGCGGGCGCCCAGGAGCCCGCGGCACGGCCCCGGCGAGGCCCGACAGCCCAGGCGCAGAATGAAGTTGGGCCGGGGTCCAAGGAGCCTTGCAGGATGCCGATCGTGCACCACGCGTGCGGCTGTCGCCCAACCGCCTCTTGGCCCCACGGTCAGGGGTGCCCCGGCGGCACCCTTCGAGGCGTCCCGGCCGAGCCTGCCACATGCCCCGGGCTGCGACAAGACATCCGGCCCACCCCCTACTCCGGGCCCATCGACCGCCACTGCGGGTGCTCGCGCTCGGCCCACCGGCGATCCACCCACCCGGTCCGCATTCCGAGCCGCGCCTCCGGGTCCCGCCAGGCCATCCGGACGTGCCCGACCACCACCACGGCGATGCCGGCGGCCAGCCAGTCGTGCACGAAGGTCGCCCCGACCCGCCAGGCGGGCGGGGTGAGGCCGGTCAGCCACATGAGCAGCCCGGTGCCGACGATCACCAGCATCGTCCCGAGCGTCCACTGCGCGTACAGCTTCTGCCCGGCGTTGAACTTGCCCGCCGGCCGGCCCGTCGATCTCGTCCGGACCGCGCGCAGCCACTGCCGGTCCGCCGGGGTGAAGCGGCTCAGCCGGGCGGCGTCCGCCCGCAGCGCCCGCGAGGCGAGCCCGAGCAGCAGCGGTACGGGCAGTGCCAGGCCGCACCACACGTGCACCGTCACCACCAGCGGCCGGTCGCCGACCAGTTCGGCGAGCGGCGCGAGGTAGAGGCAGGCGGCCGTGGCCAGGCAGACGCCCATCAGCACGGCGGTCGTCCGGTGCACCCAGCGCTCGGCGAGGGTGAAGCGGTGGCGGAGTTCAGCTCGTCGGCGCATCGCCACGTCCGTTCGACCGGCCGACCCAGGCGTCGACGTCGTACCCGTTGCGTTCCCAGTAGCCCGGCTCCACCGAGCCGGTCACGGTGATCCCGGAGAGCCACTTGGCGGACTTGTAGAAGTACATCGGCGCGACGTACAGCCGCACCGGGCCGCCATGGGTGTGGGAGATCGGGTCGTCCTGCATCCTGAGCGCGACCAGCACGTCATCGCGCCGGGCCTGGTCGAGGGTGAGGCTCTCGGTGTACTCGCCGTCGAAGCAACTGAACCGGACGGCCGTGGCGCCCGGCCGCACCCCGGCGGCGTCCAGCAGATGGGCGAGCGGCACCCCCTCGAACGGGGTGTTCGGCACCCGCCATCCGGTGACGCACTGCACGTCCCGCACCAGCCGCCGCTGCGGCATCGCCTGCAGGTCCGCCAGGCGGTGCGTCGTCGGGCGGTCCACCAGGCCGTCCACCGTGAGCGTGTAGCTGTTCGCATCCCGCGCCGGGACCGAGGAGACCACCGAGTAGTACCGGAACCCGTTGTTCCCCGGCAGCAGCCCGCTCAGCCCGCTCGGATCCCGCTCGGCCAGCCCCGACTCGACCCGCTGCAGGTACGGCCCGGCCGCGACCCCGACCGCGCCGAGCCCGAGCAGCCCGAGCACCACCCGCCGCCCCACCGGCGTGCCCCGGCCTTCTTCGTCTGTTCCGTCCACACCCCGATTGCACCAGTCCGGAGCCGGGAGGACGAGGCCCGGCCCCGATACGTCAGCCTTTCGTCATCTCTCCGGCGTCGTCCCTCCCGCCCGGGCGGCACCGGATCGCGTTCCGGTCACGGTCGTCGGAACATCCCACCCGAGCACTGCCCGCGCCCACTAGGGTGCGACGCGTCCCCGCTGTTACGCCCCCCCCTCGGCCGACCCGACCGCCGAGGACCAACCGATCGGATCGGTGCCCCGTGACCGTGACCCTGCGTCACCTACGGCCTGCCACCCGCACGAAGGCCCTGCTCAGCCGACTCGTCCGGACGGTCGCGACGGTCGCGCTGTTCGCGGCCGCCCTCACCGGCACGGCGGCCGGAACGGCCACCGCCGCCCCGGCCGCGCCCGCGGCGGCGGCCTCGGTGGGCGGATGGACCTGCCCCGGCACGCCCGTGCCCCCGGGGTACGTCATCACCATGTTCAACAGCGGCGGCTGCAACGGACACGGTTCCTGGTTCCAGGCACCCGCCCAGGACCGACTGTGGACCTGTTCGGGCTCGCCGATCGTCTCCGGATACGTCCTGACGAGCTACAACCCCCAGGGCTGCAGCGGTGTCGGCGCCTGGTTCCACGAGCTGGTCCGCAACGGCATCTGGACCTGCCCGTACTCGCCGATCCCGGCCGGCTACCGCAGCACCACCTATGACGCCCGCGGCTGCAACGGCCTCGGCGCCTGGCTCACCATACGCGCCTGACCCCCGGAACATCGCGCGGGCCCCGGCCGAAACCCCGGCCGGGGCCCGCGCGTTGCCCTGTGTCCGGCGACGCCGTCGCCGTGCTCCGACGGTACCGACGAGACCGTGCGGCGCGGCGCCGCTTCGCGAAGAGGTTGTCCGTGACACCGGACGAGAAGGGCACAGAAGGAAGACCCTCTCCTGGCCACTTCTAACGTATAGCGCACGGGGGGGCTTGCGGCAAGGCCCTGGTGGTGGCGCAGAATCATCGGCCCAGGCCGGAATCCGCGGAAATGGAAGTCACTGAATGCGTGTGCTGTTGTCGACGTACGGATCGCGCGGGGACGTCGAACCGCTGGTGGGGCTCGCGGCGCGGTTGCGCGAGCTCGGCACGGAGGTTCGGATGTGCGCGCCGCCGGACGAGGACTTCGCGCAGCGGCTGGCCGGTGTCGGCGTACCGCTGGTGCCGGTCTGCCGGGTGGCCGCCGTCGTGCACCACGGCGGAGCGGGCACCACGACGACGGCCGCGAGGCTCCTGCTCGACGCGGTCGGCCGAGGCCGGTAGCGGGCTCCCGCGCCCGTGTGAACCACCCGAGATCCAGAACCGATGGAGTCAGCTTTGCCCCTCTCCCCCGCCTCACCGTCCGTGCCCTCGCCCTCGCCCTCGCCCTCGTCCTCGCCCGCACTCGACTCCGCCGCCACCGCCGGCTGGCGGGCCGAGGAACTGCGCGCGGAGAACGAGTACGTCGGCAAGCTGTACGACCGCCTCGAAGCCCAGCGCGAACTCGCGACGACCCGGCTGCGCGAGGTCCACCTCCGGGACAAGGGCGGAACGGCCCAGTCCCGCATGGAGCGCGACACCCTGGAGATCCACCACACCCGGCGGCTGGCGGAACTGCACGCCGCCGAGTACGGGCTCTGCTTCGGCCGGATCGAGAGCGCCGACGGCGAGCGGCAGTACATCGGCCGGATCGCCCTGTCGGACGAGGACCACGAGCCGGTCCTCACCGACTGGCGGGCGTCGGCCGCGGAGCCGTTCTACCGGGCGACGCCCGCCGCGCCCGGCGCGGTGGTGGGGCGCCGCCACCTGCGGGCCAAGGGCCGGACCGTCGTCGACTTCGACGACGACGCCTTCGGCGTGGGCTCCCCGCAGGGCCGGGACGGCGCCGAACTCAGCGGGGAGGGCGCCCTGCTCGCCTCGCTGACGGCGGCCCGGACCGGTCGGATGGGCGACATCGTCTCCACCATCCAGGCCGAGCAGGACCAGATCATCCGCTCCGCACTCAGCGGCGTGCTGGTGGTGCAGGGCGGTCCGGGCACCGGCAAGACCGTGGTCGCCCTGCACCGCGCCGCGTACCTGCTCTACACCCACCGCGACCGGCTGGCCAAGCGCGGTGTGCTGGTCATCGGGCCGAACACGACCTTCCTGCGCTACATCGACCAGGTGCTCCCCGCGCTCGGCGAGAGCGAGGTCGTGCTGAGCAGCATCGGCGCGCTCTACCCGGGCGTGACCGGGACGGACACGGAGACGCCCGAGGCCGCCGCCGTCAAGGGCGACGCCCGGATGGCGCGGGTCCTCGCCACCGCGCTGGAGGGGCTGCGGCAGCTGCCGGAGACGTCCTGGACCATCACCGTGGGCCGGACCTCGCCCTACCACGTGGAGCTCCAGATCGGCCGGGCGCTCTGCGAGCGGGCCCACGCCGCCGCACACCGCAGCGGCAAGCCCCACAACGCGGCCCGCGCCGAGCTGGTCGAGCGGCTCTCCTCGGAGCTGGCCCTGCGGATCGCCCGGGACCGGGGCGGAGACATGGACCTGGACGACGTCGCGGACCTCGCCGACGCGCTCGTCGGCGAGCCCGAGTTCCAGGCCCTGGCCGAGCGGCTGTGGCCGCTGCTGAGCCCGGAGCGGCTGCTCACGGCCCTGTACGGCTCCCCGGAGCTGCTGGCCACGGCGATGCCGGACTTCTCCGAGGCCGAGCGCGCCGCACTCCTGCGCGCGCAGCCGGCCCCGGATCGGCAGGCCGTCCCCCGGACGACCGACGGGACGACCGACCGGACCGCCGACGGGACGACTGACAGGACGACCGACGGGACCACCGGCTGGACCACCGACGACGTTCCGCTGCTCGACGAGGCCGCCGAACTGCTCGGCCCGCTCCCCGGCGGCGCCGTCGCCCGCCGGGCCGACGCCGCCGAGGCCGCGGAGCTGGAGTTCGCGAAGCTCGTCCTCGACGACTTCGGCGTGGGGCTGGTCGAGATGGACGCGCAGATGCTGGCGCGGCAGTACCGCGGCGAGGAGTCGCTCCGCCCGCTGGCCGAGCGCGCGACCGAGGACCGGACCTGGGGCTTCGGACACGTGATCGTGGACGAGGCGCAGGAACTGTCCCCCATGGCCTGGCGGCTGCTGGCCCGCCGCTGCCCCGGTCGTTCCATGACGATCGTCGGCGACCTGGCGCAGACCGGCGCACCGGCCGGGCTGAGCTCCTGGGGCGAGGCGCTCGACGAGTACACCGCGGGGCGCTGGCGCACGGTGGAACTCACCATCAACTACCGCACCCCGGCCGAGATCATGGCGGTCACCGAGGGAGTCCTGCGGGCAGTCGACCCGGCGCTCACCGCGCCCACCGCGGTGCGCAGCGGCGGCATCCGCCCGTGGAGCCTGCGGGTGCCCGAGGAGGGCCGGGGAGCGGCGCTGCGCGACGCCGTCGAACAGGAGCTCGCGGCGCTGGACGGCGGCCGGATGGCGGTCATCCACGCCCCGCACCCTCCGGCCGAACTGTTCGACGCGCTGGCCGGGTTGGCGGGCGTCGCCGCCTTCACCGACGGTCCGTCGGCGCTGGACTCGCCGGTCGTCCTGCTGACCGCCGCCCAGTCCAAGGGGCTCGAGTTCGACGTGGCCCTCGTCGTGGAGCCCGCGGAGATCCTCGCGGCGCACACGCACGGCGCGAACGACCTCTATGTGGCCCTCACCCGCGCGACGAGGAGCCTCGGGGTCGTCCACCGTGGGGAGCTGCCGGAGATGCTGACCGGCCTCGACCCGCGCTGACCCGGCCGGGGCGGCCACCGGCCCTACCCCTCGGCGTAGGTCGGCACCCTGCCGCGCACCCGCCGTCCCGCCTGGCCGCGCAGCAGGGAGCCGACCGTGACGCACGCCAACGCGGCGCCGTAGGCGGCCTGTTGGGCCTCCATGCCGCCCGCCAGGTAGAGGTACTGGGCGGCGGCCGGGACGGCGAGCCACTCCCAGCGGCCGCTGAGCCCGACCAGGGCGACCACCAGCAGGCCGTACCACGGGTAGGCGGGCGCCACGACGATCAGCGCCGTGCCGGTGACGAGCAGCGCGCCGTCCCAGGGGCGGGCCGGGTCGCCGCGCCGGAGCACCCACAGGGCCACGGCGGCCAGCACCACCCCGGCGGCCCACGGCAGCAGCGCGTCCGGCAGGAGGAGGGCGAGCAGCCCGAAGCGGTCGAGGTGCCCCTGCTCGTACCCCTCCTCCTTCAGGTAGCCGGGCAGGTAGCCGAGCACCCCGGTGCCGGAGGCGGAGAGGTACGGCAGATAGGCGAGGGCGAACGCCCCGAGCGCCGTGCCCAGCAGCAGGGCGCTCTCCCGTACGGACCGGCGGGACAGCGCCCCCGGCAGGGCGAGCCCGGGGATCAGCTTGACCGCCACCGCCGCGCCGAGCAGCGCGCCCGCGCCCGTCACCCGACGCCGCACCGCGCATCCGAGCCCCGCGACCAGCAGCAGTGCCCCCAGCGTGTCCACGTGCGCGTCGTTGACCGACCACACCGCCACGCCCGGGCACCACCCCCACAGCGCGGCCCGTCGGCTGCCCCGCCCGACCACGAGCAGCACCCCCGTCGTCGCCACCGCGAGCAGCGCGCCGGCGGCCTGGACGCCGCGCACGCCTCCCCCGGAGGGGTGCAGGGCGAGGAACCAGGCCTCCGCGACCGGCGGGTAGATGGTGTGCACGGCGGGCCGGTTGATGCGGGTGCAGTCCCCGGCGGCCGTGCGCCGCTCGTCCCAGCCCGCGCAGGCGCCGTCCACCGGCCAGAGGTCGGCGGAGCGCAGCCGGGCGAGCGTCGGGTCGTCCGGGGTGTGCGCGTACGGGGAGATGCCGGCGGCCTGGACGCGGCCGTCCCAGACGTAGCGGTAGGCGTCGTCGCTGGTGCGCGGCGGGGCGAGCAGCCCGACGGCGGCGACGGCGATGCTCCCGGCCAGGACCAGGGGCGCGACCTGACGGCCACTCACCCGCCGCAGCGCCAGCAGGGCGAACGCGAACAGGAGCGCGTCCGCGGTGTACCACGCGTAGAGCGGAGCGCGGTGGCCGAGCGTGCCGCCGCCGGTGACGGTGAGGGCGAGCGCGGCGACCAGGGCGGCGAGTGCGAGCAGGCAGTGCGACAGGGGGGCGCGGAGGGGGTGGAGAGGGGTGGGCACGCGCCCACCCTGCCACCGGAGCACGGCGCCCGGCCGCACCGGCGTGGCACCGTTCGGATTCCGTAAGCACGTCTCAGCACCGCGAAGCGCCGGCCCGGCGGTTCCATGAACACGTGACTCCGAACTTCCTTCCGCGATTCCGCTCACCGCTGCACGAGCCCCGCACGACCGTGGTGCTCGGCCGCTGGTTGGGCGCGGCGCTGCTGGTGTGCTTCCTGACCGGGCTGATCAGCCACGCTCTGCAGGACCCACCCGACTGTCTGACCCCGTACCTGCAGAGCCGCCCGGTGAACGGCTACCGGGTCACCCAGGGGCTGCACGTGATCAGCGGCCTGGCCGCCGTGCCGCTGCTCGGGGCGAAGCTGTGGACGGTCTACCCCCGGCTGTTCGAGTGGCCGCCGGTGCGCAACGCGGCGCACGCGCTGGAACGGCTCGGGATCTTCGTGCTCGTCGCGACGATGCTGATGGAGCTGTTCACCGGGCTGCTCAACACCCTGCAGTGGTACCCGTGGCCGTTCCCGTTCCGCCAGACGCACTTCTGGCTGGGCTGGCTGGCGACCGGCGGCCTGCTCGTCCACGTCGCGGCCAAGGGCCCGCTGATCGCGCGGCACTGGCGTCGCCCGGCGGCCGGGCTGCCGCAGCGGCGGGCGTTCCTGGCCGCCGTGACGGCCGCGGTCGGCGCGGTCACGCTCACCACGGCCGGGCAGACCGTCCCCTTCCTGCGCCGGCTGGACCTGCTCGCCGCGCGCCGCCCCGACATCGGCCCGCAGGGGCTGCCGGTCAACCGGACCGCCGCACAGGCCGGGACGGTCACCGTGCCTGCTGACTGGCAGCTCCGGGTGGACGGCCCGCAGCCGTACCAGCTGTCCCTCACCGAGCTGCACCAACTCCCGCAGTACGAGGTCGAGTTGCCGATCGCCTGCGTGGAGGGCTGGAGCGCCTCGGCGCGCTGGACCGGGGTCCGGGTCGCCGATCTGCTGGTGCGGGCCGGCGCCCCGGCCGGCTCGGGCCTGCGGGTCACCTCGCTGGAGGTCGAGGGCCCCTACCGGGTGACGCAGATGCCCGCCGAGTACGCCGTCGACCCGCTCACGCTGCTCGCCCTGCGGGTGAACGGCGAGGTGCTGGCGGCGGACCACGGCTTCCCGGCGCGGATCATCGCGCCCAACCGGCCGGGTGTGCTGCAGACCAAGTGGGTCGCGCGTCTGGAGGTGATCTGATGTCCCGGTGGCTGCGCGCGGTCCTGCTGCTCGGCGGGCTCGCCCTGATCGGCTACGGCCTGGCCGGGCTGCTCACCGACTCCTACATCACCGACCCGTGGGGGGTGCTGGTCTGGGCGGTGGGCGCGGTGCTGCTGCACGACGGGTTCTGGGTGCCGCTGGCCTGCCTGGTCGGTGCGGCCCTGGCGCGGGGGTGGGTGCTGCGCGGCTGGCTGGTCGTCGCGGCGGCGGTGAGCGCGGTCGCGCTGCCGGCGGTGCTGCGGGACGGCGAGAACCACGGCAACGCCTCCGTCCTGCCACTGCCGTACCTGCGCAACTGGCTGCTGGTGCTGGCCGTCACCGCCGGGCCGGCGCTGCTGTTCGCGCTGGCCCGGCGGTGGCGGCACCGGCCGGGGGGCGGGCACCCGGCGGGCGGCCGCCCAGGGGCCGGGCGACCGGGGGGCGGCCGCCCAGGGGCCGGGCGACCGGGGGGCGGGCGGCCGGGGGGCGGGCGGCCGGGGCTCAGGCGCCCGACGAAACGCCCGGCAGACCCGTCGTGAGCCCGTCCAGGGCGCGCGAGCAGCCGCAGTCCCGGGCGACGGGCAGGCTCTCCAGCGCCTTGAACAGCACGGTGCGCAGCCGGTCGACGTTCCCGGCGAAGACCTCCAGCACCTCCGTGTGGGTGACGCCCTGGCCGCTCTCCACACCCGCGTCGAGGTCGGTGACCAGCGCCAACGAGGTGTAGCAGAGCCCGAGTTCGCGGGCCAGGACGGCCTCCGGGTGGCCGGTCATGCCGACCACCGACCAGCCGTTCGCGCTGAACCAGCGGGACTCGGCGCGGGTGGAGAAGCGCGGGCCCTCGATCACCACCAGGGTGCCGCCGTCGACCGGTTCCCAGGCCGCGTCCCGGGCGGCGTCCAGCGCGGCCGGCCGCCCGGCCGGGCAGTACGGGTCGGCCATCGAGACGTGCACCACCTCGGGCAGCGCGCCGTCCGGCAGCAGCAGGCCGTCGTAGTAGGTCTGCACCCGGCCGGAGGTGCGGTCGACGAACTGGTCCGGCACCAGCAGCGTGCCGGGCCCGTACTCCGGGCGCAGCCCGCCGACGGCGCACGGCGCGAGCACCTGGCGCACCCCCAGGGAGTGCAGCGCCCACAGGTTGGCCCGGTAGTTGATCCGGTGCGGCGGCAGGCCGTGGCCGCGCCCGTGCCGGGGGAGGAAGGCGACCCGGCGGCCGGCCACCTCGCCCAGGAACACCGCGTCGCTGGGCGGCCCGTACGGCGTGTCGACGCGCAGTTCGGTCACGTCGTCGAGCAGTGCGTAGAGCCCTGAGCCACCGATCACGCCCAGTTCGGCGCGCTGAGCGCCGGCTCCCTGATCGATCGTCATCGTTCGTACCCTTCCTCGGAGACGTCCCGGCCACTGTAGGAGCCGCCGGGCCCGCAGCGGCGACGCCCGGCCTTACGGTTCCGGAACGGCGGGCGGGGCCGGATGGCCGCGGGCCACCCGGGTGGTCCACGGCGGCCGAGCGGGTGACCTTTCGGACGTGTCGGCGGTGGTGCGCCCCACCCGGCGTGCGTCGGTGGGTGTGCGCCGCCTCCGGGCGGTGCACGCTCTGTTCCCGAATCTGAGAGCCGCCCATGCCTGCCACCGCTCGTCTACGCCGCCTCGTCCCCGCCGCCGCCCTGTGCGCGCTCACCGTGGCCCTCGCCGCCCCCGCGGCCCAGGCCGCGCCCCCGGGTCGCGCCACCGGCTCCGACCCCGGCGGGGGACCCGACGGCGGGAGGTACGACTGGGACCGCGTGGCGGCCTGCGAGAGCAACGGCAACTGGCGCGTCAACAGCGGCAACGGCTACTTCGGCGGCCTCCAGTTCGACGCCCCCACCTGGCGCGAGCACGGCGGGCTCGCCTACGCCCCGCGCCCCGACCTCGCCAGCCGCGAGGAGCAGATCGCGGTGGCCCGGCACCTCGCCGGGCGGCGCGGTCTCTCCCCCTGGCCGGTCTGCGGCGCCCGCGCCGCCCGCGGCCACGACCACGAGCACGGCCACGACCACGAGCACGGCCGGGACCACGGCCGGGACCACGGCCGGGACCGGGACCGGGACGTCGCCCTGCCGCCACCGGCCGCGCCCCCGACCACCAGCGGGGGCGCCGCCGGCGAGTGGACGGTCCGCGAGAACGACACCCTGGCCGACCTCGCCGACACCCTGCGCGTCCCCGGCGGCTGGCCCGCCCTCTACGCGCTCAACCGCGACGCCATCGGCGACGACCCGGACCTCATCCAGCCGGGTGCGGTCCTGCGCCTGCCGTCCTGACCCACCCGCGCCGCCCGCTCAGAACGCCGCCAGGCCCGTCCGATCCGTTGCGATCGGGCGGGCCTGGCGGCACTGGGCGAGCGGTACGGCGGGGTCAGCCGACGTGGACGCGCGGACGACGGCTGCGGTCGGGTTCGGCCTCCCGCAGCACCTCGCGGGTGACCGGGGCCACCTCGCCCTGGCCGAACAGGAAGAACCGCAGGAACTGGGCGAAGGGGTTGCCCTCGGTCCACTCGAAGTAGAGGTGCGGCTGCTGCCCGGTGCGGTCCCGGATGGTGAGGGCCAGCGCGGCGAGCGCGTTCGGGATGCTGGAGCTCTCCAGCGTCAGCACCCGGTAACGGCCGTGCAGCACCTCGCCGCGCACGGTCAGCTCGGCCTCGAAGTCGGACGCGTCGCGGACGGTGACCTCGACGAAGACCAGGTCGTCCTCGCCGGGGATGTCGTTGTCGGCGCGGATCTGGCGGATCTTGTCGCGGTACTCGGCGACGTCCCGGTTGGTCGGCTCGTTGGCGATCAGCCGCAGCGGGCGGTGCGTGTAGTCCCTGACGAATCGTTCCGCCACGTCGTCCAGCACCACGTCGGTGACGCGCAGTTCGAAGGCCCGCTTGAGCCGGGAGAGCAGCGACACCAGGATGATGCCCGCGATGAAGCAGGCGCCGATCTTGACGCCGTCCGGGCGCTCGGCGACGTTCAGCACGGTGGTGTAGAGGAAGATCGCCGCGATGATCGCGAAGGCCGTGGTCCAACCGCGCTGCTTGGCCTTGTACGCGGCGATGGTCACCGCGATGGCGGCCGAGCTGATCAGCACCAGCACACCCGTGGCGTACGCACCGCCCTGGGCGTCCACGTCCGCGTCGAACAGCCAGGTCACCAGGAAGCCGATCAGGGTCAGCACGATGACCATCGGCCGCACCGCGCGCGCCCAGTGCGGCGCCATCCCGTACCGGGGCAGGTAGCGCGGCAGCAGGTTGAGCATGCCCGCCATCGCCGAGGCGCCGGCGAACCACAGGATCGCGATCGTGGACAGGTCGTAGACACTGCCGAACCCGCCGCCCAGGTACTGGTGGGCGAGGTAGGCCAGCGCACGGCCGTTGGCGTCGCCGCCGGGCTTGAACTGGTCCGCCGGGATCAGCAGCGTGGTGATGAAGCTGGTGGTGATCAGGAAGCAGCTCATGATCACGGCCGCGGTGGTCAGCAGCTTGCGGGTGCCGCGGATGCGGCCGGTGGGGTTGGCCTCGGTGTCGTCCGGGTCGCCCTGGATGTGGGGCATGACCGCCACACCGGTCTCGAAGCCGGACAGGCCCAGGGCCAGCTTGGGGAAGACGACGAGGGCGACGCCCACCATGATGACCGGGTTGCCGTGCTGGGCCGTGAGGGCGCTGGTCCAGTCGGTGACCACGTGCGGCGCCTGGATGATCTTCCAGATGCCGACGGCGACGACGACGACGTTGAGCACCAGGTAGACGGCGACCAGCACGACGGCCAGGCCGATGGCCTCACTGAAGCCCTTGAGGAAGACCGCGCCGAGCAGCGCGACCAGGATCAGGGTGATCAGGACCTGCTTGCCGCCCAGCACGCCGGTCAGGTGCGGGTTCTCCACCAGGTGGGCACTGGCATCGGCCGCGGACAGGGTGATGGTGATCAGGAAGTCGGTGGCCGCGAAGCCCAGCAGCGCCAGGACGAACAGCTTGCCCTTCCAGAACGACAGCAGCCGCTCCAGCATCGCGATCGAGCCCTCACCGCGCGGACTCTCCTGCGCGACCCGCCGGTACACCGGCAGCGCACCCAGCAGCGTCACGATCACCAGCACGATCGTCGCGATCGGCGACAGCACACCCGCCGCCAACGCCGCGATACCCGGCTGGTAGCCGAGCGTGGAGAAGTAGTCGAGGCCGGTCAGGCACATCACCCGCCACCAGCGCTGACCCTGGTGCGCACCGTTCGCCCCCTGCGCACCGTTCGCCCCGGCGTCCCCCGGCTCCGCGCCCTCGGCGCCCTCGGCGCCCTCCGCACCGGCGGGCTTGGCCGCCGACACGTCCTCCAGCAACCAGCCGCGCAACCGTATTCGCGCCGACGACGGTTCCGCCGTCGTCGCGTCCGTCGAACCCGACGAAACCACCTTGCACCTCTTGTTTAAAGACCCCGTAAAAGCGCCGTCGGGCGACGGCAGTGCGACAGGCTATGCGACCGGCGTTAAGGACACGTCATCGCCCCGCGTTAAGAAAACGTCATTGCTCCGCAGGTCGCGGCGGGTGGCACGGCGGGCGGGAGCGGAGGCCGGGTGCCGGGCCGGGGCGCGGCCCGGCACCTCAGGGCCTCCGGGGTCAGGCCCGGTAGCCGAGAACGGTCATCATGCCCGTCTCCGCGTGGTAGACGTTGTGGCAATGCACCATCCACAGGCCCGGGTTGTCGGCGTCGAAGTCGACGGCCAGGGTCGCGCCCGGCAGCACGATCGCGGTGTCCTTGCGCGGCCCGTCACCGGCCAGCGCGAAGGTGTGGCCGTGCAGGTGGACGGGGTGCCACATGCTCGTGCTGTTGCGGAACTCCAGCCGCACCCGCTCCCCCGCCGCCACCGGATGGCGCTGCGCCGGGTCGTACGTGCGGCCGTTGAACGCCCAGTCGGCCTTCGCCATGCCGCCGGTGAGCTCCAGTGTCACCGTCCGGTCCGGCGCCTTGGCGGGCAGCCGCACGCCCGGGTCGGCCTTGAGCTGCGCCGCGCCGAGCAGCCTGCCGTCCAGCTCGGCCGGGCGCACCGAGGCGTCCGGCACGGCGCCGCCGCCGGTGCGCAGCAGGGCCAGTGCGGTGGCGTTCTTGCCCTCGGCGAGCGCGGTCAGCGGGAACACGCCGTCCTTGACGGTGACCAGGACGTCGTAGCGCTCGCCCATGCCGAGCAGCAGCGCCTGGGTGGTGGCCTGCTCGACCGGGAAGCCGTCGGTGTGGGTGACGGTCAGCTCGTGGCCGCCGAGCGCGACCCGGTAGGCGGTGTCGCCGCCCGCGTTGATCAACCGGATCCGGACCCGGTCGCCGGGCTTGGCGGTGAAGGTCTCGGGTGCGGTCGCGAGGCGGCCGTTGACCAGGTGGAACGGGTGACCGACGTCGCCCGCGTCGCCGCCGAGCAGGGCGCTGCGGGCGCCCATCAGCATCCGGGACGGGCCGGCGGCACCGCTCGGGGTGCCGCCGCCGGCCATGCCCGGCATCCCGGACATGTCGTGGCCCATCGTGGAGTGGTCCATCGTGGAGTGGCCCGTCGTGGGTCGGTCCGTCGCGGAGTGGTCCATCCCGCCCATGCCCTGGGCGAGTTCGGCGAGGACGGCGTCCGGGGTGCTGCCGTCGATGCCGTCCAGCCAGTCGTCCAGGACGACGACCCACTCCTTGTCGTAGCGCAGCGGCTCCTTCGGGTCCTCGACGATCAACGGCGCGTACAGGCCGCGGTCCTGCTGGACGCCGGAGTGCGGATGGAACCAGTACGTGCCCGGGTGGGCGAGCGCGAAGCGGTAGTCGAAGGAGGCCCCGGCCTTGACGGCGGCCTGGGTCACGCCCGGCACGCCGTCCATGTCGTTGCGCAGCGCGAGGCCGTGCCAGTGCAGCGAGGTGGGCTGCGGCAGGTGGTTGGCGAGGCTGACGGCGAGCGTCTCGCCGACGGTGGCGCGCACCTCCTGGCCGGGCAGGCGGTCGCCGTACGCCCAACTGCGGACGGTGCGGCCGCCAAGGTCGAGGGTGGTCTCGGTGGCGGTGAGCGCGACCTTGCGCTCCGGACCGGGGGTGCGCCGCGCCTCGGCGGCGGCGACCTCGGGGCCGCCGGGGGCGACGAAGCCGCCCGGGGTGGTGGGGGCGGCCCCCCGGTGGTCCATGCCCTTCATGGGATCGGCGGAGCAGGCGGCGAGCAGACCGGTGCCGGCGGCGGCGAGCGCCGCGCCGAGCACGGTGCGACGGGTGGGTGTGCGCATGACGGAGTGCACCTCGTGCGGTGGGTGTGGATGAGCAGGACGTCGCGACGGCCGTCCCGTCCGCGCCGGGCGCGGACCGGGGACGGCGGGCGCGCGCCTACTGACGCAGCACCGACAGCCGGGTGAGGAGTATCCGCCCGCCTTCGGGCGGGGGCAGCGCGCGAACGGCCCGCAGCAGCCGGGCCCTGACCTCGGCGGCGGCATCGCCGTTGTGGCGCAGCAGGGGGCCGGCGACGAGCAGCAGCAGCGTCCAGCCGGCGAGGACGGCGAGGCAGACCGCCATCGGGTCCATGCCGTCGGCCGCCGCGGTGTGCGCCATCTCCTCGGCACCCGCCAGGTGACCGGCACTCACGGCGTGCCGGGCCGGCCCGTGGTCCGTTCCGTGCCCGCCCGCGGTCGGATGGCCGAGCGTGTGCATCGTCACGACGCCGAACAGCAGCGCGGCGAGCAGGAGCAGTCGCAGGGCCCGGGGGACGGCCGGACGCGGCTCCACCATGGTCCACCTCCCGACCGATCCCGCCACCACGTACCCCCACAGGGTATCCCGAGCTGCAACCCCCGGCCCCGCCGGGGAGGGCCGGGCGCGCCATGCCCTCCCGACCGCCGAAGATCAAAAGGCCGGCGGCGGGTCGCGAATCGACGGCGCCGACCATTCCGCCCCCGAACGGCCGCGTCTGCTCACCCTGGGAATGGCCGGCTACACCGCGAACGGCATCATCGGCACGCCTTCGTTCAGCACCACCGCGAAGGGGAAGGCAACACTCGACAACCTGTCCGAGTCGGCCGCCGCCCACCCTGCCCTCCGCATCGGGAGTCGAGCCGCCGAACCGCCCCCGACCAGGCGCCCCGACCCGGACGGCACCCTGAGGAACGTCCCCTAAGGGAGTAGACGCGCGTGCGGCCGGGCATGGCACAGACGTAGCTGCAGGCCGCCAAACGTGAGAAGGTACCATCCATGACGGTGCTCAAATTCATTCTCAATGTCATTTGGCTGCTTTTCTGCGGCATCTGGATGGCAATTGCTTATACAGTTGCAGGAATTATCTGCTGCCTGCTCGTCATTACCATTCCATTCGGCATCGCCTCTTTCCGGATCGCCGGATTCATCCTCTGGCCGTTCGGCCGGACCACGGTGGAGAAGCCGGGCGCCGGAGCGGCGTCGTGCATCGGGAACGTCATCTGGCTGATCTTCGCCGGGTGGTGGTTGGCGATCGCGCACCTGATCACCAGCATCCCGCTGTTCCTGTCGATCATCGGCATCCCCTTCGGCTGGGCCAACCTCAAGATGATCCCGATCTCGCTGATGCCGCTCGGCCGCGAGGTCGTTCCCACCGACCAGGCTTGGGGCGCCCGCTAACTTCCGTGAACACCGACGGCCGGCGAGGGGAGAAACCCTCGCCGGCCGTCGTCGTCCGCACGGCTCGCGCCGACCTCGGCGTCGAGCGGGCGCTCAATTCGGGCGGGGCCTGAGGAGGTCGTCGACCAGGGCGTCCACCAGGTCGCGGGAGATCGTCGACCCGGCCAGGGCGCCGAAGCCGTGCTCGGCGAGCAGATCGTCAGCGGCATGCAGCACGGCCAGACGTGCGACCTCGTCGCGTCGGCTGCCGGAGTACGGCCTGCGGGGCTGGGATCTCGTGGCGGGCATGCGAAACACAGTACCCGTCAGCAGTTCCGTGCGATTATCCAGACGCAACGGCTCGTCTAGACAAAGTCCCCCACCGCCAAGGAGTTCATGTGTCCACCACGACCGACCGCCGAGCTCTGGTCATCGGTGCCTCGCGCGGGCTGGGGCTCGTCCTCGCCGACGAACTCGCTCGACGCGACTGGCACGTCATCGCCACGGCCCGCCGGGGCGGCGGCGAGCTGCACGCTCGTGCCGATGCCTGGAAGGGACGACTGGAGGTCGAGTCACTGGAGATGACGAGCTCCGAACAGTTGGCCGCGCTGCGCGAGCGCCTGGACGGCCGTCGACTCGACCTGCTCTTCGTCAACGCCGCGATCAACCTGGGCAACCAGCCCATCGGCGAGGTCCCGACCGACATGTTCACCGAGGTCATGGTCACCAATGCGTTGAGTCCGCTGCGCGTCCTCGAAGCCCTTCGTGGACTCGTCGTGCCCGGCGGAACCGTCGCGGTCATGTCCTCCTCGCAGGGCAGCATTTCGCGGAACACCCAGGGCGGCTACGAGCTCTACCGGGCCAGCAAGTCCGCGCTCAACCAGCTGATGCGCAGTTACGCCGCCCGCCACGCCGGCGACGGACAGACCAAGCTGCTCATCGACCCCGGCCACAACCGGACCGAGCTCGGCGGACCGGACGCACCACTCGCGCCCGAGGAGAGCATCCCGGCCGTCGTCGACGTCCTCGAAGCGCAGGCCGGCGCCCCCGGCCTGCAGTTCCTGGATCTCCATGGCGAGACCGTCCCGTGGTAGGGCTCCGGGTCTGAGCACCGGAGGACGGCCTCGCGCCGGCGGGGGGGCGCCGGCGCGAGGCCGCGGGGTGGGTGCGGGGATCAGGACGGGCGGGGGATGTAGGCGAGGCCGTGGGCGCCGGCTTCGCCGCGCTTGGCGATGTCCAGTCGGCCGAGGCCCTGGAAGGTCTCCAGGTCGACGATGTCGACGGTGGAGGAGACGAGGTTGGACACGTAGGCGAGCCGGCCGTCGGGGGACGAGGTGATGGTCAACGGGAAGAGCCCCACGTCGAGTTGGCCGAGGCGCCGACGGGTGTCGGCCGCGAAGACGGTGAGCCGCCCGGGCGTCTGTCGGCCGAGCCCGGACGCCGGGTCGGGGGCCATCCGCACCTCGCCGACGAGCAGTTTTCCGGTGGACGTCAGGTGCACCGGCAGGACGATGTCCCGGGTGGGCAGGGTGTCGACGACGGCCGCCGTCCGGGCGTCGACGACCCGGATCCCGGTGACCGGTCGGTCGTGGTCAGGGGCATCGGCGTCGGAGCCGGAGGAGGCGATGGCGGAGCCGGCGTAGGGCGCGGCGACGAAGGCGTGGGTGCCGTCGGCCGAGACGGCGAGCCCTTCACTGCCCGGCACCTCGACCTTCGCGGTGAGGACGCCCCGTTCGAGGTCGACGATCGAGACGAACGGCGCCTCCTTGTTGGTGGCGTAGCCGATCCGCCCGGCCGGGTCGATGGCGAACCAGTGCGGGCCGGGCGCGTCGGTGTCGATCCGGCCGATCGGCCGGCGGGTCTCGGTGTCGATGACCACGACGCCGCCGGGGCGGTCCGCCGAACCCTCCACGCTGACGTAGAGGCGGCGGCGTGCCGCGTCCAACGCCAGTCCGTGCGGCCCGTGTTCGGGGGCGAGGTCGACGACCTCGACGATCCGGCGGGTGTCGGGATCGATGACGGTCAGTTCGGTGCGGCGGCCGGTGTTCGCGTGGTAGTAGCCGGAGTGGTAGGCCGTGGCGCACCACAGCAGGCGCTGGGTCGGGTCGAAGCACAACTCGTGCGGC
Organism: Kitasatospora sp. NPDC087861; assembly: GCF_044742585.1. Lineage (NCBI taxonomy): Bacteria > Bacillati > Actinomycetota > Actinomycetes > Kitasatosporales > Streptomycetaceae > Kitasatospora > Kitasatospora sp. NPDC087861. The sequence continues at coordinate 117,566 of NZ_JBIUUS010000008.1, read as the reverse complement.
TCGGCGAGGACTTCGAGGGTGCCGAGGTGCCGGTCGGAGGCCGCGTCGAAGAAGGAGACGGTCGGCCCGGTCTGGCTGACGACGGCGAGGACATCGCCTTCCCGGCCGGCCCGGGGCGGATCGAGGGGGGACTGCTGCACAGCGGACTCCTTGCCCGGGAGGTGGTGGTTGCCGCGCGATCTGCGGGCAGTTCCACTCTCCGCGCACGACGGTGCCGCAGCAATGCAAGGATTGGCAGAAGATCCTTGCCCCAGACGCAAAACTGCAGTTCAGGAGCCCCCACCATGGACCTCAACCTGCTACGCGTCCTGGACGCCCTGCTCCAGGAGAACAGCGTGACCCGCGCCGCCGAGCGGCTCGGCACCTCCCCCGCGGCGGTCAGCCGCAGCCTGGCCCGGCTCCGCCGCGCCGTCGGCGACCCGCTGCTGGTCCGCGCGGGCCAAGGGCTGGTGCCGACCCCGCGCGCCGTCGAACTCCGGGACGAGGTCGGCGCGTTGCTGCGCGGCTGCGACAACGTCCTGCGGCCGGGGGCCGGTTTCGACGCCGTGCACCTCCAGCGCACCTTCACCGTCCAGGCCGCCGATCTGCTGCTGGTCGGGCTGGCCGGGGCGTTGACGGAGCGGATCCACGCCGAGGCCCCGCACGTGGATGTGGTCTTCCTGCCGGAGGCCATGGAGGGCGGCCCCGCGCTGCGGCAGGGTTGGGTCGACGTCGAACTGGGCGTCCTCGGGCACCTGGACCCGGAGATCCGGACCCGGCCGCTCACCCGGGGGCCGCTGGTCGGCGTCGCGCGCAGCGACCATCCGCTCTTCGACGGGCGGATCACCGCCCGCCGGTTCGCCGCGGCCGACCACATCGGCGTCTCCCGGCTCGGCAAGCGGCTCGGACCGATCGACACCGCGCTCGCCGAGCTGGGGCTGCGGCGCCGGGTCGCGGCCGTCGTCCCCAGCCACACCAGCGCGATGATGCTCGCCCGGGACACCGACCTGATCGCGCTCAGCCTGGCCGACTGGCTGCCCGACACGATCGCCGCCCTGGGCCTGCGCACCTTCCCGATCCCCCTCGACCTGGCGCCGCTCGATCTCGGCATGGCCTGGCACCCCCGCAACGCGGCCGACCCGGGACACCGCTGGTTCCGCGAACACCTGGCGGCGGCCGTCCTCGACCCGTCGAGGCCTGCCCGAGGCGCGGGGGACCCGGAACGGCAGTCCGGTGTTTTGCCGAAACGGCAAAGTTTCTCGCCCGCCGCGCGGGCCGTCCCCCACGATCGACGGGAGGCCGGTGGCGCCACGGATGAGCACCACGCGATGTGATCGGCGCGGCGAGCAGCACGCGGCGAGCACACGGGACGAGCAGCACGCGGCGAGACCGGCGCACGGCAGACCGACGGTTCAGGAGGACGCATGACACGGCACGACACGGAGCCCAGGCACCGGCTGGTCCCCTCACCCGGGGGCCGGATCCACCTGGTGGAGCAGGGCAGCGGGCCGCTGGTGCTGCTGGTGCACGGCTTCCCGGAGTCCTGGTACTCCTGGCGCCACCAGCTCCCGGCGCTCGCCGCGGCGGGCTACCGCGCGGTCGCGCTGGACGTACGCGGCTACGGCCGCTCCTCCCGGCCCGCCGCCCCGGAGGCCTACCGGATGCTCGACCTGGTCGAGGACAACGCCGCGGTGGTGCGCGCCCTGGGCCGGGAACAGGGCCAGGGAGAGGGCGAGGAACGGGCGGTGGTGGTCGGTCACGACTGGGGCGCGACGATCGCCGCCAACAGCGCGCTGCTCCGGCCGGAGGTGTTCCGCGCGGTGGGCCTGCTCAGCGTCCCCTACACGCCGCGGGGCGGTCCCCGGCCCGGCGAGCTCTTCGCCGCGATGGGCGGTGCCGAGGAGTTCTACGTGTCCTACTTCCAGGAGCCGGGCCGGGCCGAGGCCGAGATCGAACCCGACGTCCGCGGCTGGCTCGCGGGCTTCTACGCCGCGCTGTCCGCCGACACCATGCCCGGGCCCGACGCGCCCGACCCGCACTTCGTCCGCCGGGGCGGCACGTTGCGCGAGCGCTTCCCCACCGGTCCACTGCCCGGCTGGCTCGGCGAACGCGACCTCGACGTCTACGCCGGGGAGTTCGAGCGCACCGGTCTGACCGGTGCGCTGAACCGCTACCGGAACATGGACCGGGACTGGGCGGACCTCGCCGCCTTCGACGGCGCCCCGGTCACCCAGCCCGCCCTGTTCCTCGGCGGCACCCGGGACGCCTCCACCACCTGGCTGGCCGACGCGATCGAGGCCTACCCCGTCACCCTCCCGGGCCTGCTCTCCTCCCACCTCCTCGACGGCTGCGGTCACTGGATCCAGCAGGAGCGCCCCGCCGAGGTCAACCGACTGCTCATCGACTGGCTGGACGCACTGCCCCGCTGACCCGCACCACCGGCGAGGACGGAGTCCGCGGCGAGGCCGCGGCCGAAGGTGTGCGTGGTCATGCCAGGACCGTGCGCCGTAGGGCTTGTCCCACCGTTCCCGCCGCGCGCTGATGCGACGCGCATGGCGGGACAAGCCCTACAGCCCGAGGATGCGCGCGGCCGCCTCCCGCATCTCGACCTTGCGGACCTTGCCGGTGACGGTCATCGGGAACTCCTCGGCCACGTGCACGTAGCGCGGGATCTTCACGTGGGCGAGGCGGCCGGTGCAGTAGGCGCGGACGGCCTCGGCGGTGAGCGGCTCGGCACCCTCGCGCATCCGGACCCAGGCCATCAGCTCCTCGCCGTACGCGGCGTCGGGCACGCCGACGACCTGCACGTCGAGGATGTCGGGGTGGGTGTGGAGGAACTCCTCGATCTCGCGCGGGTAGAGGTTCTCGCCGCCGCGGATGACCATGTCCTTGATCCGTCCGGTGATGGCGAGGTAGCCGTCCTCGTCCATCACGGCGAGATCGCCGGTGTGCATCCAGCGGGCGGCGTCGACGGCCTCGGCGGTGCGCTCGGGCTCGCCCCAGTAGCCGAGCATCACCGAGTAGCCGCGGGTGCAGAGTTCGCCGGGCTCACCGCGCGGGACGGTACGGCCGGTGGCCGGGTCGACCACCTTGACCTCCAGGTGCGGGCCGACCCGGCCGACGGTGGACACCCGGCGGTCGACCGAGTCGTCGGCGCGGGTCTGGGTGGAGACGGGCGAGGTCTCGGTCATGCCGTAGCAGATGGCCACCTCGGCCATGCCCATCCGGCCCATGACGTCCTTCATCACCTCGGCCGGGCAGGGCGCGCCCGCCATGATGCCGGTGCGCAGGCTGCCGAGGTCGTAGCGCGCGAAGTCGGGGTCCGCGAGTTCGGCGATGAACATGGTGGGCACCCCGTACAACGAGGTGCAGCGCTCGGCGGCGACGGCGGCCAGGGTGGCGCCCGGCTCGAAGGAGGGGGCGGGGATCACCGTGCAGGCGCCGTGGGAGGTGGCGGCGAGGTTTCCCATCACCATGCCGAAGCAGTGGTAGAAGGGCACCGGGACGCAGATCCGGTCCTGCTCGGTGTACCTGAGCAACTCGCCGACGAAGTAACCGTTGTTGAGGATGTTGTGGTGCGACAGCGTCGCACCCTTGGGGAAGCCGGTGGTGCCGGAGGTGTACTGGATGTTGATCGGGTCGTCCGGCGACAACTCCCGCTCGCGCTCGGCGAGACGGGCCGGGTCGGCGCCGCGCCCGGCGGCGAGCAGCGCCTCCCAGTCCGGACCGCCGAGCAGCACCACCCGGTCCAACTCCGGGCAGCGGGGCCGCACTTCCCGGATCATCCCGGCGTAGTCGGAGGTCTTGAAGCGCTCGGCCGCGACCAGCAGGCGGACACCGGCCTGGTTCAGCACGTACTCCAACTCGTGCGAGCGGTAGGCCGGGTTGACGGTGACCAGGATCGCGCCGAGCCTGGCGGTGGCGTACTGGGTGAGCGTCCACTCGGCGCAGTTGGGCGCCCAGATGCCGACCCGGTCGCCCTTGGCGAGCCCGAGGTCGAGCAGGCCGAGGGCCAGCGCCTCGACGTCGGCGGCGAGTTCGGCGTACGTCCAGCGGCGGGCGGTGGCCCGGTCGACCAGGGCGTCCCGCTCGGGGAAGGCGCGCACCGCGCGGTCGAGGTTCTCCCCGATGGTGTCCCCGAGCAGCGGGACGTCCGAGGCGCCGGAGGAGTAGCTGCGCGGGGTCGGCATGATCGGCACGGTGTGACTCCTGGGTGGGCGCGTGCGGGTCCGGGACCATGGTCGCGGTCCCGCGCCCGCGCCGCCACCCCCGAACGGGGGTGCGGACACGGCGCTGGGGCCGCCCGTCGGGTTCGACGGACGGCCCCAGCAGTCGGATCAGCCCCAGCAGTCGGGTCAGCCGTTGATGCAGGTGTTGGCGATGGCCGGGTTGAGGATGCCGATGATGCCGATCGAGTTGCCGCAGACGTTGGCCTCGAAGTTAATCGGGATCTGGATCTGGTTGCCGGAGAGCACACCGGGGGAGCCGAAGGCGAGACCGTTCGCGGTCGCGTCGCCCGCGGCAGCGGTGCCGGCACCGGCCAGGACGGCCACCGCGGCGAGCGCGGTGGCGGCGAGGGTGGTACGAATACGCATTGCGTCACTCCTTGGGAGGGTGGCGGAACATCCGTGTGACGATCACACTCGCCACCGATCACACTCGACGCAGGGCGCGGCACGCCGGTATTGGTCGGTCGGAGGGCGTGTCGCTCCCGCCGCGGCGGGCCGGCGGCAGGCCCGGCCGCGCCGTGCCCGCCCCCCTCACCTCCGCAGGTCAGCCGTCCGCGGGCCCGCCCGACCGCGCCGCTACCGCGTCCAGCAGCTCCCGGGCCGGGCGCAGCCCGGGCTCGGCCGCCAGCGCGCGGCGCAGCAGCACCAGGGCCGAGGCGTCGTCCCCGGCCCGGGCGGCGGCCAGCGCCTCGTTGTAGTCGATCCGGCCGGCGTGGCGCAGCCGGACCAGCGCGGCGAGGTCCTCCCGGCAGGACGGGCAGCGCAGGCCCTGCGGGTCCGCCGGGACGGCGCACTGCGGGCAGAGCACCTCGATCGGCGGCACGTCGAGCAGCGGCACGCCCGTCGCAGGCCCGCCCGATGAGGGCACCTCAGGAGACGGCACCTCGGGGGACGACACCTCGTCCGAAGACACCTCGGTCACGTCGGAGCTCATCGCGGACCGGCCTCCTCCGGGCGGACGGGGCCGAGCGACTCCGCGAGCGGCTCACTGCCCAGCTCCCGCTGCGCCTGCGCGTACAGCGCCAGCAGGGCCGAGCTGTGCTGGTTGGCGGCCTCCATGTTGGCCGACTCCACCGCCTCGTCCAGCCCGCGCAGCTCGGCCATGATCCGCTGCGCCAGCGCCGGCGAGACCATGTTCTGGTTGACGTAGACGTTGCACATGGTGAGCATCCGGAAGGTGTGCCCGAGCGAGTCGCACAGCTCGTCGGCCCGCTGGGCGGCGCGCATCGCGCCCTCCCAGTCGGCCGCCTCGCGGCGCAGCCGCAGCTCGGCGGCCACCGACCGCAGCCGGTCGAGGTCGCTCGGGTCGAGGTGCTTCTCGCAGTAGTGGAGGAACAGGCTCAGGTACGCCTCCGAGCCTCGTACCCAGCGCTGCGCCTTGAGCTGGCGCTGGGCCCGCTCCAGCGCCTCGTCCACCGACTGGCCACGGGTCTGGCCGGCGGCCAGGTCGTCCAGGCTGTCCATGAGCCGCTGCGCCTCGCGCATCTCGGCCTCGGTGAGCTCGCCGCCCCAGCGGTCGGTGAAGGTCTCGATCTGCCGCTGCTGCTCCTCGACCTGGACCTTGAGCTCGGGGTCGAGGGTGACGCGCTCCAGCTTGACGGTCTTCTCGCCGCCGCCCTGGATCCGCACCGACAGGGTGATGGTGCGGTCCCGGTCGAGACCGAAGGACACCTCCACCGGGGTGCGGCCGCCGAGTCCGGCGGGCAGGCGCAGCGTCAGGTGGCCGATCAGCTCGTTCTGCTGGGCGATCTCGTGTTCGCCCTCGTAGACCGCGATCTCCAGCCGCTGGCGGCCGCTGCCGGAGACCACGAACTCGCGGCTGACCGGCGAACTGGTCGGGTAGCTGGTGTTCTTGGGGATGATGACGGCCAGCCGGCCGTCATTGAGCTCGATGCCGAGGTTCTTCGGGGTGATGTCGAACGGGTTGGTGACCTGCATCAGCTCGCCGCAGCCCTGGCAGACTTCGCTGCCGGGCGGGTTGACCACGCCGCAGGCGGCGCAGCGCAGGCCGACGTCCTCGGCGGCGGTCGAGGCCACCCTGGTCCCGCCGGGGGCGGCGGAGTTGAGCGCCTCGCCGCACAGCTCGCAGGCGGTGACGCCGGGGGCGGCCGGGGTGCCGCAGCGCGGGCAGTTGTCGCTGCGCACGACGGTGGCCGCCTGGGACTGCGCCGGGATGCCCGCTCCGGTGGCCGAAGCGCCCGCCTCCTGGCCGCACTTGGGGCAGGAGGCAGCCTCGGCGTCGACCGGGATGTGGCAGCCGGTGCAGGAGACCCGGGGCCCGCCGAGCAGCGAGGTGGCGCAGTTGGCGCAGTTGGAGGCGGAGAGGTCGCCGGGGGCCCGGCACTCGGGGCACTCCACCTCGCCGACCAGCGCGGACTGTACGGCCGCGCCGAGCGCCACGCACTGCATCGGGTTGACGCCGCGCCGGATCCGGCGCGGCCCGAAGACCTCGCCGAGCCGCCGGGCCACCAGCGGGATCGCGGTGGAGCCGCCGACCAGCACCACCTCGTCGATGTCCCCGACGGTGAGGTTGGCCTGCATGATGGCCTTGTGGGTCAGCTCGATGGTGCGCTCGATCTGGGCCTCGATCAGCTCCTCGAAGCGGGCCCGCTCGAACTCCGTCTCCAGCACCAGCTGGCCGGCGCCGAGGCCGGGCAGGATCACCTCGGAGGCCTCCTGGTGGGAGAGCTCGATCTTGATGGTCTCGGCGGTGGAGGCGATCTTCGGCCGGTCCCGCAGGTCGGGCTGGTAGTCGGCACCGTACTCCTCCCGGATGTCCTCCAGCAGCGCGGTGGTGATGGCGCGGTCGAAGTCGTCGCCGCCGAGCAGGTTGTCGCCCTCGATGCCGAGCACCGAGACCGAGCCGGGCACCAGCAGCAGGATGGAGATGTCGAAGGTGCCGCCGCCGAGGTCGTAGACCAGGACGGTCCGGCCCTCGTCGCCGGCCTCGGAGGTGATCCCGTAGGCGAGCGCGGCGGCGGTCGGCTCGTTGATGATCCGCAGCACGTGCAGGCCGGCCAGCCGGCCCGCCTCCTGGGTGGCCGCGACCTGCCGCTCGCCGAAGTACGCGGGGACGGTGATGACGGCCCGGTGGAAGGGCTCGCCGAAGCGCTGCTCGGCGTCCTCCTTCAGGCGGTGCAGGATGATCGCGGAGATCTCGATCGGGGTGTAGGAGCGGCCGTTGAACCAGACGTTCACGTCGCCGTCGGTGCCCGCCGTGACCTTGTAGTCGACCTCCTTGAGGGCGGCCTGGACCTGCGGGTCCTTGAACTTGCGGCCCATGAAGCGCTTGACCGAGCGGATCACGTTGGCGCCGTCGATGGCGACCCGGCTGCGCGCGGTCGAGCCGACCAGCAGCTCGCCCTTGCGGCCGCTGCCGACCACGGAGGGCGTGGCCTCCTGGTTCTGCCGGTTGAAGATGATCTCCGGCTCGCCCCGGCGCAGGTGGGCCACCACGGAGTTGGTGGTTCCCAGGTCGATGCCGAGTGTGCGGTACATGTCGTTCCCCTCTTGCCCCTCGTGGTCCTGACTACTTCTTCCGCTTGCGCCGGCCGCCCGTGGCCGCTCCCTTCCGGCGGGCCCGGGGCGGGGCCGTCGTGGCCCGGGCGGGGTTCACCGGCGCGGCGGCTTCGGGTTCGGGTTCGGGCTCCGGTGTCACGGCCGCGGGCTCCGGTGTCACGGCCGCGGACCCGGGTGCCGGTTCGGGCCCGGGCTCCCCCGGCCGGTCCGGCGCCGCCCCCGGCTCGGGCTCCGGGGCGAGCGCGCGCTCGACGTCCTCGGCGAACACCGGCTCCGGTTCCGGGGCGCGCGCGGCGACGACGACCTGGGCGCGGCGCAGCACCTCCTCCCCCCAGAAGAACCCGGTGACCACCGTCTGCACGACCGTCTCCGGCGCCACCCCGAACCGCGGTTCGGTGCCGACGATCTCGGTCAGCGCCGGGTCCGCCGCCAGGCCCTCCAGTCGCATCGGGCGCACCCCCGCCTTGGCGAGCCGTCCGAGCAGCCGTCGGCGGGTGGCCTCGATTCCGGCGCCGCGCCCGAGCAGCACCAGTTCACGGTCCAGGCCGAGCGCGGCGAGGGCGTCGTCCACCTCGACCAGGATGCCCAGCAGGTCCCGCTGGGTGGCCCGGGCGGTCTGCGCCTCATCGGCCCGCAGGCGCTGCAACAGGGAGGCCCGGTAGAGCAGTTGGCTGAACGCCTGGTCGAGGTCGACCTCCAGGGCGCGCTGCGGGATCTCCAGCGGCTGGTGGCCCTCGTAGGAGGGGGCGGGCGGTGCGTCGGTCATTCCGGTACCTCGATCTGCGGCAGCACGGACAGGTCGGCGGCGTAGCGGGCGGGGATGGGCGGTTCGGGATCGGCGCCGCCGGGGGCGGGTTCGGCGAAGTCGGCCGCCGACTCGGCCCGGTGCAGCGCCAGCAGGGAGGCGGCGGGCGGCAGCGGCGGGCGTTCGATGACCAGCAGCGGTTCGGCGAGAGCGGGCGCCAGCAGGTCGGCCGCCTGGTCGACGGGCTCCGGCGGCAGCGGGCGCTGGAGGTCCGACTCCAGCCGCCGGTCCGGGTTTCGCAGCAGTGCGGCGGCGTCCTGGATCTGCTGGCGGGTGTACCGGCCCGCCCGCATCGCCGGGCCGACGGCGAGGTTGATCTCGCGCACGCCGGCCGTGAGCGCAACGCCCAGGACCTCGTACGGCGACGGTTCGTGCAGTGGCATGGCGGGCGGCTTCTCTCCTCACGGCTGACGGTGGCTCAGGGATGGCGCAGGACCTACGACGACGGTGGCCGCTCTGCGGTTGCGGTCAGCGCAGCGCGCCGATCCTGCGCTGCAGGGCGCGCAGGTCGCGGTCGTCCGGGTTGTGCTCGACGGCCTGGCGGATCAGCTGGCGGGCCTCCCTGAACTGGCGCAGGTTGGCCCGGTTGACGGCGTAGGAGCTGTAGACGACGCTCAGTTCGATGTGCAGCTTGGTGACGTCCTCCGGCGTGCGGGCCAGGTTGAGCGCCTCCTCCAGCAGCCGGGTCGCCTCGGGGTAGCGGTGGGCCTCGTAGTGGCTGATGGCCTCGCCGCGCCAGACGCTGACCATCAGGCGGCGGATGTCGGGCGAGTCGTCGTAGGCCCTGGCCTTCTGCAGCATGGCGGCCTGGGTCGTGAACGGGCGGTCCTGCAGGTTGTCCAGCATGTGGTTGGCCAGCATCACGGCGACCCGGCGCGGGGCCTCCTGCTCGACGTCGCCGTCCCACTCCGGGTCGGCCCGCAGGGCGTCCGCCATCCGGCCGACGGCGAGGGCGCGGTGGTCGGCGAAGGCGGCGGAGCGGGCGAGGTGGCGGAGCACGAAGGCGAGGCCGTGCCGGTGGTCCGGGTCCGGGTTGAGCGTGATCAGCTCCCGCCATGCCTCGGCGGCCTCTTCCAGCTCCGCGTCGGTGGCGTCGGGGCGGCTGAGCTGGCTGGCCCGGTTGCCGAGGGCGGCCTCCAGGAAGTGCCGGGCGGTCGGCTCGCCGGGGGCGAGTTCGAGGCTCTTGCGCAGCAGGACCAGGGCGCGGGGGTAGTCCTTGTCCTCGTTGTTGATCTTGCGGGCCCACTGGGCGTAGGTGGCGCCGAGGTCGCCGCGCACCTCGGGGTGGTCGGGGGCCAGCGCGAGGGCCTTCTCCAGGAGTTCGGTGGCGCCCGCCTGGTCGTCGTCGCTGCTCTTGAGCAGGGCGCGGGCGGCTCGTACGCCGGATTCGGCGGCGATCGCGGGCGTGTCGGCGGGCAGTACGGTGCCGGGCACGGTGCGGGCCCGGGTGAGGCAGTCCAGGGCCTCGCGCCAGTCCTGGTTGCGGTGGTGCTCGCGGGCCTGGCTGACCAGGCTCTCGCCGAGCAGGCCCTGCCAGCCGGCGCCGCGTTCGGCCTCGGGCACCGCGTCCAGGGCGCCGACGGCGGCGGCCTGGCGGCCCTGGAGGAGCAGGTAGCGCTGCGGGCCGAGGTCGCCGAACAGGCCGAGGGCCCGGGTCAGCGGGTGCCCGTCGGGGCTCTCCGGCCACCGCCAGGCCCGCACCGCCTCGTCGAACCCGGCGGCCCAGACGGCGAGTTCGGGCTCCTGGCGGAGCAGCCGGTCGAGGGCGGGGCCGAGCGCCAGGCGTCGGGCCGGGCGGCCGGGCAGGGTGATCCGGACGTCCTCCTGGGCGAAGGCGTCCGCGCTGTGCGCCTCCATGCCGAGGAGCAGCGTCCAGGCGGTGACCTCGTCGCCGCTGCGGCCGGCGGCCCGGTCCAGCGCGCGCAGGTCCTCGCGGAGGCGGTCGGTGAGCGCGCTGCGGGCGGCGGACATCCGCGGCGGTTCGACCGGGCGGCCGGTGATCCGGGCGGACTCCGCCCACAGGTCGGGCTGGTGCAGGGCGGCGACCAGGCAGCCGAGCGTCCAGGCCCAGATCCGCTCGTCGGGCGCCGCCTCCTCCTGGGTGGAGACGGCCAGCCGGTAGCCGGCCAGGCCGAGGGCGTGCAGCAGCCGGGGGTGCGCCGGGTCCGTGAGCAGCAACGCGTGGTAGCCGTTCCAGGCTTCGCGGTGGCGGCCCTCGACGGCGTGCTGGTGGGCCTCGTGCTCGGCGAGCAGGACGAGCGCGGCGGCGGCCTGCGGGTGGCCCGGGGCGAGGGTGAGCACCCGGCGCAGGTCGCCGGCCGCGCGGCCGGGCTCCCCGGCGTCCAGGGCGGCGCCGGCCCGGCGGAGCAGGACGGCGCTGCGCGCGGCGCCGTGGTCCTCCGGCAGGTCGGCCAGGGCCTCGTCCAGCCGGCCGAGTTCGGCGCGCAGCAGGGCAAGGTCCAGCCGTACGGGCGCGGCGGCGGGGCTGTCGCCGAGCGCCTGCGCCCAGGCGGAGAGGACGGGCTCGGCCTGTTCGGGCACCCCGGCCCGGCGGGCGCAGTCCAGGACGGCGCGCAGTGCGGGCGCGGCGCAGCGCACGCAGCGCGGCGAGGCGGCGTCGGCGGGGCGGTGCAGGTGGGCGGCGCAGGCCTCCCGGCCGCAGCCGGCGCAGGCGTCGGTGGCGGGGCCCGCGCAGACCCCGCACTCGGCGGTCTCGGGAAGCGGCTGCGGCGGCTCGGGGGCGGTACCGGCGGTCAGGAAGTGGCGGTACCAGTCCAGCGCGGTGGCCCAGTTGCCGGCCCGTTCGGCGAGCAGCGCCCGCAGCCGGGCCAGGGCGGGGTCGCCGGCCGGGTCGGGGGCGAGCGGGGCGAGCAGGGCGATGGTCTGGACCGGACGGCCGGTCAGCAGGGCGACGGCGGCCAGGTGGTAGCGGTCGCGCGGCCCGGTGGCGGGGTCGAGCAGGGTCGCCGGCGGTTCCGTCGAGCCCTCGGCCAGAGCGAGCGCGGCGCGCAGCCGGGCCTGCCGGTGGGTGACGGCGCCGGGCAGGGCGTCGGCGAGGGCGAGGGCGGCGGCGGCCCGCTCGCGCGGTTCGAGGTGGTCGCGGCCGGTGACCAGCAGGTGCGCGGCCTCGCGCAGGGCGGCCTCGCGCAGCGCGGCCCGGTAGCCGGGGGCGGCCGGGTGGTCGGCGGCGGCCTGCTGCCAGAGCTCCCGGGCGGCCACCGGGTCGGCGGCCAGCCGGGTGCGGGCGAGCCGGTCGCGGGCCAGGGCGAGCCGCTCGCGCAGCTCCTCGTCGCGCAGCGGCTCCCAGCGGGCCAGGGCGCCGGCCGGGTCGTCGGTACGGGCCAGGGCGAGACCGTGGTGGAAGGCGGCGATCCGGGCCCAGCGGGAGTCCGGTTCGGTGTCGGCCTCGGCGCCGAGGACGGGCTCGGCCTCGGCCGCCTCGCCGGCGGCGAGCAGGGCCGCCCCGAGCCGGACCCGGGCGGGGCGCCAGTCGGGGGCCAGGCCCAGGCCGGTGCGGTAGTCGGCGGCCGCCTCGGCGGGGCGCGCGGCCCGCTCGTGCACCAGGGCGAGGCCGAACCGGGCCGGGGCGAAGGAGGGTTGGACGGTCAGGGCGGCGGTGAACTGCTCCCGGGCCTGGTCGTCGGCCCCGAGCAGCAGGGCGAGCCGGCCGAGGGCGTAGCGGGGGCGGGGGTCGCCGGGGGTCTCGGTGGCGGCGGCCGCGAGGTCGGCCCACGCGGCGTCGGTGGCGCCGAGCCGCTGCCGGGCCAGGCCGCGGAAGAGCAGGCTGTCGGTGCGCAGCGCCGGGCCGCGCACCCACGGGGAGGGCTCGCCGGGGCCGCGCCGCAGCGCCTCGTCGAAGGCGGCGACGGCGGGTTCGTCCCGGTGCAGGGTGAACAGCTGGGCGCCCCAGCGGAACCAGAGTTCGCCGCTGCCGCCGGGCGCGGCCGCGGCGAGCAGGGCCTCGGCCTCGGCGGCGCGGTCGGTGCCGCGCAGCAGGGCGGAGCGGGCCAGCACCGGCCAGTCCCGGCCGGGCAGCGCGGCCAGGGTCCGGGTGGTGGCGCTCTCGCGCTGCTCGGGGGTGCCCTCGCGGCAGAGCCGCTGCAGCCAGTCCACGGCGCGGGCTGCCGCCGCGGCCTCCTCGCCGGGTTCGGCGCCGTCGGCGACGGCCTGGAGGAAGGCGAGCAGCGGCCCGAGGTCGCCGTCCGGGGCGGATATCCGCTCCTCGGCGAGGTGGCGCAGGCTCCACCGGGGTACCTGCCGGGCCGGGTCCGCGAGCAGCGGGAAGGCCTCGCGGTGCAGGGCGAGGGTGGACGGCCGGTCGCCGGTGGGGATGGTGGCCTCGGCCTGGCCGAGCAGGGCGAGACCGCGCTGTGGGCCCAGCTCCGCGGGGCCGGCGGCGAGTCGGCGGGCGAGGCGCTCGTACCGGCGCCGGGCCTGCGGGGCCTTGCCGGCGGCGAGCCGTTCGGCCGCCGCGGCCAGCGCCTTGGCCACCGCCTCGGCGTCCAGGGCCTGTCGGCGGCGGACCAGTACGACGGCTGCCGCACCGGCCAGTGCCACCACGATCAGCAGCACCGCGAGCTGCGCCATGCACCGTCCCCCTGCGCGTCGAGTTCGCCCCCGTCATGATCAACAAGCTTCGGACGATCATGAGTTGACGTCGTGTCGTGATGTTGCTCGGGCGCCCATCAGAATAGGCCCTCCACCGGTCAGACGAACAGAAAGGAGCACTATCCTGGGCAGCGCACGGGAAACAGCACGCAGGACGCACGACGTACGAGGCCACTCGCACGAAGCAGCACGTACCAAGCAGCACAGCAGCGCGTCAGGACCGGCCCAGCGTCGGTGACAAGCCAACAGGGGTCAGTCGGGGGTTGTGTGTCCGAGTCGCGTTGGGTGCCCGGGCTCCGGTTCGGACCGGAGTTCGACCCCGAGCAGTACGAACTCCTGGAATTCCACCACCGGGGCGGCGAGGCCGAGGTGTGGCGAGCGGTGCGGACCGGCCACAGCGGGCTCAAGGAGCTGGTCGCCGCGAAGATCATGCTGGAGCGAGACCCCTCCGAAGTGCGTCGCTGGCTCGGGCGTTGGGACGACGTCTCGCACAATGCCCACCGCCTGGGCGTGACCGACCTGGTGGTGCCCAGCTTCCTGCTCGGCCCCTCCCCGCACCGGCCCGGCGCCGCGCCCTCCGGCGGGCTGCTCGGCTACCAGATCTCCCCCTGGGTCGAGGGCGTGCCGCTGCACACCTGGGGCCGCACCCAGCGTGGCGGGCCGGCGGCGGTGGCCGAGGTGCTGGCCCGGCTCTGCCGGATCGTCGACGAGCTGCACCGCAAGCGCTGGGTGCACCGGGACATCTCCCCCGCCAACGTCCTGGTGGACGCGCAGGGCCAGGTCAAGCTGATCGACCTGACCTTCCTGGCCCCGCTCGACCACACCCTCACCGTCGCGGTGTTCACCCCCGGGCACGTCCCGCCGGAGGCCGAGCAGGTCGGCGGCTTCCCGACCACCGCCAAGGACCTGTTCGCGGTCGGAACCCTCGCCCGCGCCCTGCTGCTGCCCGACCACGGCCGGCTCGACCACCGGCTGGCCGCCGAGCAGGCCCGCGCCGAACTGCTCGCCGCCGGCTACGGCGAGGAGCTGGCGCGCTGGGCCTGCGAGCCGCTGGCCCGCGACCCGGACCGCCGCCCTCCCCGCTCGGCCCGTGGGTCGCGCGCGGCCGCGAACTCCTGCGCTCCCACCGGCCGGTGGCGCGGACCGCGGGCCTGGCCGTGCTGCCCGACCGGGCCGGCCGGCCGCTGCTGGTCACCGGCGGCGCCGACGGCACGGCACTGGCCGGCCCCGGGCACGGCGGGCAGCGCTTGCCGGCCGGTCAGGGGCCCGGCGCGGTACGGGAGCTGGTGGCCGGCTGGGCCGGGCGCGCGGGCGAGCTGGTGGTCTGCGCCGAGGACCGCGGCGGCACGCTCTGGGTCGGCACCGCGGCCGGCTGGTGGGAGGCCGCGCGCGGGGTCAGCGGGCTCGCGGGGGCGGTCAACTCCGCCGGGGAGATGACGGTCTGGACGGCGGCCGGCGGCGCGCTGCGCTCCTACCGCTGGGCGCCCGGCCTCACCCTCACCGGCCAGGAGCTGCCCGGCTGCCCGGCCGACCGGGTGCTCGCCGCGCTGGAGGAGCGGGCCGGGTCCTGGCTGGTCCTGGTCGAGCACCGCGAGCGGGTGCTGAGCTGGCGGCCGGGCACGGCCGAGCGCCCCGTCCCGCTGGGGCCGCCCGGCGCGCTGCGCGCCGGGGCGCTGGCCCGGACCTCCGCCGGTCCACAGGCCGCCACGCTGCGGCCGGACGGCTCCGTCCAGTTGCACACCCTCGGCACGGCCGGACCGGCGCCCGAGATCGGCGACGGCGAACCCTCCCTCGGCATCGCGATGGCCGGCCACCGGGGCGGCCCGACCGTGGCGCTGGCCGGCGCGGGCGGCGTCCGGCTGCGGCTGCCGGCCGGCGGCGCCTCCCGGCGGCCGCGCTGGTGGCGGCCGACGCTGCGCCCGGCCACCCAGGTCGCACTCGCGATGGGCGAGGACTGGCGGCTGTGCCTGGCCGCGGTGGTGGAGGGCGAGTTGCAGTGCTGGCAGGAGGACGCGGCGTACCGGTGGCAGGCAGTGGGGCTGCCCGAGCAGGGCTGACGTGACGCCGAGGCCCTGGAACCGGGTTCGGTTCCAGGGCCTCGGGGTGTCGGCGCGGGCTCAGCGGATACGGCTCACGGGGTGGCGGCTCAGCGGAAGCGGCGCAGCCGCAGGCTGTTGCCGACCACGAAGACCGAGGAGAAGGCCATCGCGGCCCCCGCGATCATCGGGTTGAGCATCCCGGCCGCGGCCAGCGGCAGGGCGGCGACGTTGTAGCCGAACGCCCAGAACAGGTTGCCCTTGATGGTGGCCAGGGTGCGACGGGAGAGCCGGATCGCGTCGGCCGCCGCCAGCAGGTCGCCGCGGACCAGGGTGAGGTCGCCCGCCTCGATCGCGGCGTCGGTGCCGGTGCCCATCGCCAGGCCCAGGTCGGCCTGGGCGAGCGCGGCCGCGTCGTTGACGCCGTCGCCGACCATCGCCACGACCCTGCCCTCGGCCTGCAGCCGCTTGACGGTGTCGACCTTGTCCTGCGGCATGACCTCGGCGATCACGTGCTCCGGGGCGATGCCGACCTCGGCCGCGACGGCCTCGGCGACCGCCCGGTGGTCGCCGGTCAGCAGCACCGGGGTCAGGCCCAGGCCGCGCAGCCGGGCGATCGCCTCGGCGCTGGTCGGTTTGACCGCGTCCGCCACCTCCAGGACGGCCCGGGCCTCGCCGTCCCAGCCCACCGCGATCGCGGTGCGGCCGGCCGCCTCGGCGGTGCGCTTGGCCTCGGCCAGGCCCTGCGGCAGGTACTGCGACCAGTCGTTCAGCAGCGCCTCCCGGCCGGCGATCACCGCGTGGCCGTCCACCACGCCCTGGACGCCCAGGCCCGGCACGTTCTCGAAGCCCTCGACCGCGGGCAGTTCACCGGCCTTGGCGGCGGCGGTGGCGATCGCCCGGGCGATCGGGTGCTCGGAGGCGTGCTCCAGGGCACCCGCCAGGCGCAGCACCTCGGCCTCGGCCACGCCCTCGGCGGTGTGCACCGAGAGCAGGGTCATCCGGCCGGTGGTGACGGTGCCGGTCTTGTCCAGGACGATGGTGTCGACCTTGCGGGTGGACTCCAGCACCTCCGGGCCCTTGATCAGGACGCCCAGCTGGGCACCGCGGCCGGTGCCGACCATGAGCGCGGTCGGGGTGGCCAGGCCCAGGGCGCACGGGCAGGCGATGATCAGCACGGCCACGGCGGCGGTGAAGGCGGCGGTCCAGCCCTCGCCGGTGCCCAGCCAGTAGCCGAGGGTGGCCACCGCCAGGATGATCACGATCGGGACGAAGACGGCGGATATCCGGTCCGCGAGGCGCTGCGCGGCGGCCTTGCCGTTCTGCGCGTCCTCGACCAGCCGGGCCATCCGGGACAGCTGGGTGTCCGCGCCGACCTTGGTCGCCTCGACGACCAGGCGGCCGCCCGCGTTGACGGTGGCACCGGTGACGCCGTCGCCGACGGAGACCTCCACCGGCACCGACTCCCCGGTGAGCATCGACGCGTCCACCGCCGAGGCGCCCTCGACCACCAGACCGTCGGTGGCGATCTTCTCGCCCGGCCGCACCACGAACCGGTCGCCCACGGCCAGATCCCCGATCGGGATCCGGACCTCGCGGCCCCGCCGGAGGACGGACACGTCCTTGGCGCCCAGCTCCAGCAGGGCCTTGAGCGCGGCCCCCGCGGTCCGCTTGGAGCGGGCCTCGAAGTAGCGGCCGGCCAGGATGAAGGCGGTGACGCCGGCCGCCGCCTCCAGGTAGATGTTCGACGAGCCGTCGCTGCGGGCGATGGTCAGCTCGAAGCCGTGCCGCATGCCCGGCATCCCGGCGTCGCCGAGGAACAGGGCCCACACGGACCAGAGGAACGCGGCGCCGGTGCCGAGCGAGACCAGGGTGTCCATGGTGGCGGCGCCGTGCCGGGCGTTGGTGAACGCGGCCTTGTGGAACGGCCAGGCGGCGTACGTGACCACGGGCGCCGCCAGCACCAGGGACAGCCACTGCCAGTTGTCGAACTGCAGGGCCGGCACCATCGCCATCGCGATCACCGGCACCGCGAGGGCGACCGCCGTGAACAGCCGCTGGCGCAGCGGGACCAGTTCGTCGGGCGGCTCGCCCTGCCCGGCCGGGGCGTCGGCGACCGGTGGTTTCGGCAGCGCGGCGGTGTAGCCGGTGGCCTCGACGGTGGCGATCAGGTCGGCGACGTCGACGCCCTCCTCGAAGGCGACCTTGGCCTTCTCGGTGGCGTAGTTGACGCTCGCCGAGACGCCGTCCATCCGGTTCAGCTTCTTCTCGATCCGGGCCGCGCACGAGGCGCAGGTCATGCCGCCGATCGAGAGTTCCACCTCGGTGGAGGCGGGTGCCTGGGTGGTCATCGTTGCTCCTCGTGACAGTCGTCGTGCAGGGCGTGCGGAGGGTGTCCGCGGGTCCACGCCGTCGTGCTCGGCGCCATACCCGGGAGGGGTATCCTGCGGCGCTGAGTTCATTTATACCCCCTAGGGGTATCTAGGGCAAGCGCCGATGACCACCCGGGCCCTGCGGCCACCCGGCGCCGGGCGATCCCCGACGGGTCGCCCGGCACCGCGTCAGTGGTGGCCGTTCCCGTGTCCGTCCGCGGCGGCGGCGGCAGCGTCAGGCGAACCGCCCATCATCCGGAGCATGTCGCGGCCGCCGGTGCGGAGGAAGCGGGCGAGGAGGGCCACGGCGACCAGGAGGAAGGCGAGGTTCAGCCAGGTGGTGTAGTTCCACTCGATGCCCGACATCGGGATCTCGGCATCGCGCTGGTCGGGGATCAGCCCGAGGCCGCCGAAGAGGAACTCGACGACGTAGCCGGCCACCACCATGGCCGCGTAGAAGGTGCCGAGCAGGAAGAGGGCCGTGCGGCGGCCGTAGTACTTCCGGTAGATGTTCAGGATCGGCAGGATCAGCAGGTCCGCGAAGATGAACGCGACGACCCCGCCGAAGCTGATCCCGCCCTTCCACAGCACCACGGCGAGCGGCACGTTGCCGATCGAGCAGACGAAGGACGCGATCGCCACCAGCGGGCCGATCAGCGGGCCCCACAGCTTGCCGGCCAGCGGGTGGTCGGCGAAGAAGAAGGCCTGCCAGAAGGAGTCCGGCACCCAGGCGGCGATGGCACCGGCGATGAGCAGCCCGAGGACGAGGTCCTTGAGGATGGCCGCCCACTCCATCACGAACACGTGCGAGACGGACGTGACGCCCTGCCGGGACAGCAGCCGGCGGGCGAAGGAGCCCTCCCCGGCGACGGACATGTCCATCGCCGCGTGGCCCTCCATCGAGCCGGCCCGGCCGCGGCCGGCCTGTTCGCGGGCCTCGCGGAGCAGTCCGTCGCGCAGCAGGAGCCGGAAGAGCAGGGCGAGGACGAGGATCATCACCGGACCGCCGATGAACTCGGCCGCGGTGAACTGCCAGCCCAGCAACAGGGCCAGGATGACGCCGAGTTCGACGACCAGGTTGGTCGAGGCGATCTCGAAGGCCATCGCGGCGGTGAAGTTCGCGCCCTTGCGGAACAGCGAGCGGGCGAGGGCGACGGCCGCGTACGAGCAGGAGGAGGAGGCCGCACCGAGCAGGGAGGCCACGGCGAGGGTGCGGGGGCGGTCGTCGCCGAGCAGCCGGACGACGGTGGACTTGCGGACGACGGCCTGGACGACGGCGGAGAGCAGGAAGCCGAGGATCAGCGCCCAGGTGATCTCCCAGGTCATCGATCCGGCGATGGACAGCGCGTGCAGGATCGCGTGCATGGTGGGTCCGCCTTCCCTGGTGCCACGGGTTCGCCAGCGCCGAGGACCATATACCCATACGGGGTATGAACCTACCGCGCCCCGCCGGGCCGGACGCTCCCCCGTCAGGCCGGCCCCTCGTCAGGCCCGGCCGCCGATCAGCGGCCGGGCCGCCGCCGTCGCGACGGCCTGCGACGCGGGGACGGCCGACGGGGACGGGCGCGGGACGGGTCGCGGCCCGGAGCGGTCCAGCCCGAGGTTGCGGTGGATCTCCAGGGCGGCGGTGGAGCGGTTCAGCGTGATGAAGTGCAGGCCGGGCGCGCCCTCCTGGAGCAGACGTTCGGCCATCCGGGTGGCGTGGTCCACGCCGATGCGGTGGGCCGCCGCCCGGTCCCCGCGGGCCGCCTCCAGCCGTGCCGCCAGGCCCGCCGGGAAGGAGGCGGCACTGAGTTCGGCGAAGCGGGCGATCTGGCGGACGTCGGTGGCCGGCATGATCTCCGGGATGACCGGGGTGTCGCAGCCGGCCTCGGCGAGCCGCTCGCGCAGCCGCAGGTAGTGCTCGACCTCGAAGAACATCTGGGTGACGGCGTAGTCGGCGCCGGCCCGGCACTTGGCGACGAAGTGCCGGATGTCGTCCGCCCAGTCCGCCGAGCGCGGGTGGCGCTCCGGGAAAGCCGCCACCCCGACCGTGAACGCGCC
The DNA here is from genome assembly GCF_044742585.1 of Kitasatospora sp. NPDC087861. Taxonomy (NCBI): domain Bacteria; kingdom Bacillati; phylum Actinomycetota; class Actinomycetes; order Kitasatosporales; family Streptomycetaceae; genus Kitasatospora; species Kitasatospora sp. NPDC087861. The sequence goes on along the minus strand of NZ_JBIUUS010000008.1, from coordinate 97,975 downwards.
GCAGTCCTTGACCAGTTCGACCAGTTCGGCGGCGTGCCGCAGGCCTCGGGGATGCGGCTCCCAGGCGCCGTTCGGGTTGCCGGGCGGGTCGCCGCGCAGGGCGAGGACGTCACGGATCCCGACGTCCGCATAGCGCCGCAGGACGGCCTGGAGCTCGGCGGTGGAGTGGCCGACGGCGGTGAGGTGGGCCACCGGCCGCAGGGTGGTCTGGGCGGCGATCCGCTCGGTGGTCTCGATGGTGCGGTCGCGCGAGGAGCCGCCCGCGCCGTAGGTGACGGAGACGAAGGTCGGCGCGACCGCCTCCACCCGCCGGATCGCGGCCCACAGTGCGCGCTCGCCGGCGTCGTCCTTGGCGGGGAAGAACTCGAAGGAGTACGTCCGTTCGCCGGCCGCCAGGATCTCGCGCAGGCCGCGCGGGCCACGTGCTCCGGGGCGGGTGGTGTGGTCCATGGGGTGTCACCTCGGGTGGTGGGGTCGGTCGCCGGTCAGGGCCGGCCGCCCGGGACGCGGGCGGCCGCGTCCACCCTGCCCGGCAGGGCGCAACGAGAGCGCCACAAGGGCCGGTTGACGATCGGTCAAGGCCGTCCGGGGGTGTTCGGATTCGAACTCCAGATTACCCTAGGGGGGTATGGTATGTTCTCCGGCGAAGCAGCCGACCGCACCTGCGGCCGGCGCCGGGCACTGACGACAGGAGCACACCCATGACCGAGACCGCCGTCACCGTCGAGTCCGCCGCCACCGAGACCGCCACCTCCTGCTGCGGCTCGTGCGGCCCCGGCGCCACCGCGGCCCCCGACGCCGGGACCGCCGGACGGGCCGCCTTCCAGGTGAAGGGCATGACCTGCGGCCACTGCGTCACCTCGGTGACCGCCGAGCTGAAGAAGATCGACGGCGTCACCGACGTCGCCGTGGACCTCGCCACCGGCACGGTCACCGTCGACAGCACCCTGCCGCTCGCCGACAGCGCCGTCGCCGCCGCCATCGACGAGGCCGGCTACGACCTGGTCGGCCGCCTCGACGGCTGACCGGCCACCCGGCCACCCGCCTGCCCCCATCGGCCCGGACGGCTCCGCCCGTCCGGGCCGAAAGCCCGTCCGGCGCACCCCGGTAGAGTGGGGAACCCCCGCCCGGAGGCGCCGCGCCCCGGGCCTCCCCGGACCGCGCAGGAACCGGAGTCGGCCATGGCCAGCCACAGCCCCCACAAGGACGACTTCCTCAAGCGGCTGCGCCGCATCGAGGGCCAGATCCGCGGCCTGCAGCGCATGGTCGAACAGGACACCTACTGCATCGACGTCCTCACCCAGGTCTCCGCCGCCAGCCGCGCCCTCCAGTCCTTCGCCCTCCGGCTGCTCGACGAGCACATCGAATGCTGCGTCCGCGACGCCATCGCCGAGGGCGGCCAGCAGGCCGGCACCAGGGTCAGGGAAGCCAACCAGGCCATCGCCCGCCTCGTCCGCTCCTGACCGGACGCCGAAAGTCCCTGACGGCCGGGCGGGCCCTGGGTCCCGTCCGGCACTTGGTGAGCGGCGTCCGGGGCTTTCGGCTACGGGGTGGGGGTATGCGCGCGGGGGGCGCAAGGCCAGGCCGGATGTACGGGGTGGGGGTATGCCTCGCCGTTCAGCCCGCGGACGGCGCCCTGAGCAGCGGAAGGACGATGTCGTCGAGGATCTCGTCGACGACGTGGTCGGGCGGGACGCCCCCGCCGAGCAGGAAGGACTCGCGCAGCAGGTCGAGCGGGAGGGAGCAGGTGCGCGGGGTCAGCCGCGCGGGGTTGATCTCGCCCCGGTCGGCGGCCCGGCGCAGCATCGTCGTCAGGCCGTCCACCGGGCCCCGCAGGGCCAGTCCGCGGAAGTGCTCGAGCAGTTCGGGGTCTCGCATCAGGTCGATCAGGAGGCCGTGCACGGCGTCCGGCGGCAGATCGTCGAAGCGGTGCAGCAGGCTGCGCAGGAAGAGCGCCAGGTCGGCCCGCAACTCGCCGGTGTCGGGCGGCTCCCGGTAGTCGGGGGCGTTGCGGTCGAGGGCGGCGATCACCAGTGCGGCGCGGTTGGACCAGCGGCGGTAGAGCACCGGCTTGCTGGTCCGGGCGCGGGCGGCGACGCCGTCCATGGTGAGTCGGTCGTAGCCGTGTTCGGCGAGTTCGGCCCAGACGGCGTCGAGGATCGCCCGCTCCAGTTCGTCACCGCGCCGACGCGAGGCCTTGGCGCCCGCCGGTCCGTCTTCCGCCGCTCTGCCGGTCATCACGAGTGCCGCACCAGATTCTCGTAGATACGTTGCGTTTCTTATTAGGGCGAGTCTACAGTCGAGACCAAGAAACGCGACGTATCTTATTTCGGGAGGGGACCCCTCATGAGCACTGCCCGTACGACCGACGTCCTCGTGGTCGGCGCCGGCCCGGTCGGTCTGACGCTCGCCCTCGGGCTGGCCCGCGCGGGGGTCGACTGCCGGATCATCGAACGGGATCCGCAGTTCCGCGACCGCGGCGTCCGCGGCAAGGGCGTCAACCCCCGGACGCTGGAGGTGTTCGACGACCTCGGCGTGGTCGACGAGATCCTCGCCCGCGGCGACGTCAACCTCAGGGTCCGCAGCTACGAGGGCGCCCGGCTCGTCCAGGAGGTCGACCCGGGTCCCGCCAACGCCCCGACCACCGACCGCCCGTACGCCGGCATGCTGCTGCTCGCCCAGCACCAGACGGAGGCCGTGCTGCGCGACCGGCTCGCCGACCACGGCGTCACGGTCGAGCCGGCCACCGAACTCCTCGACTACACCCAGGACGCGGACGGCGTCCTCACCACCGTCCGGCGCGGGGAGCCCACCGAGGCCGGCCCGGGCGGGACCGTCCGCGGCGGGGAGCGCACCGAACGGATCGGCGCCCGCTACCTGGTCGGCTGCGACGGCGGCCGCAGCACCGTCCGCAAGCGCGCCGGCATCCCGTTCCTCGGCGAGACCTGGGAGGAGGAGCGGTTCCTGATGGCCACGATGCGCATCGACGGGGTCGACCCGGACTGCATGCACGTCTGGAACCACCCACAACTCGGCGTCGGCGCCCTGGTGTTGGTCCCGCTGCGCCAGGACGGGACCTGGGCCGTCCACGCCGCCGTCAGCCCGGACGAGCACGGCCGGCTACCCGCCCCCACCCTGGACACCTTCCAGCGGCTGTTCGCCGAACGGGCCGGCCTGCCCGGCGTCCGGCTGCACGCGCCGACCTGGTCCACCGTCTGGCGGCCGACCGTCCGCCTGGTCGAGCGCTACCGCGACGGCCGCGTCCTCCTCGCCGGGGACTCCGCCCACTGCCAGTCCGCGGCCGGCGGCCAGGGCATGAACACCGGCATCCAGGACGCGCACAACCTGGGCTGGAAACTGGCGGCCGTGCTGCAGGGCGCCCCCGAGCGACTCCTCGACAGCTACCAGGCCGAGCGGCTGCCGGTCGCCCGCGCCTCCCTCGCCGCCTCCTCCACCCAGCACCGGGCGCTGTTCAGCAGCGGCAGTGGGGGCCAGGCCCTGGCCGACCAGTTCCGCAGCCTGACCGACTCGGCCGGCGGCGACCTCACCGGACTGTCCGTCCACTACCGGGGCGGGCCGCTCGGCCGCGACCTCGACGACGCCACCGGCATCCGCGCCGGGGACCGCGCCCCGGACGCCCCCTGCCGCACCGCCGACGGCACCCCCACCCGCCTGTTCGACCTCCTCCGCGGCCCGCACGCCACCCTGCTGACCTTCGGCGAGCACCCCGCCCTGGCATCCCTGCCCGAACTCCCGGGCGTGCGCCGGGCCGACGTCCTCGACCCCGACGGCCACGCCCACCGCGCCTACGGGATCAGCGGGGACGCCCTCGTACTGGTCCGCCCGGACGGCCACGTCTGGCTCACCGCGGGCACGGCCGACCCGGCCGCACTCACCGCCCACCTGCGCACGTACGGGGTCGGCTCCGACGCGGCGGCCCTGTCCTGCCCGTCCTGAGGAAGTCCGTCCGCGAGCGGCGGCTGACCCGCCACGCTGCCAGGTCGTCCGAGAACGCCGGCTCTCGGTGGTCTCGGACGACCTGCCCCCTCTCCCCGGGTCCGGCTCCGGCGCCTACTTGGTGATCTTGGTGACCTGGCCGGCGCCGACCGTGCGGCCGCCCTCGCGGATGGTGAAGCGCAGGCCCTCCTCCATCGCGATCGGCTGGATGAGGGTGACGCTCATCTCCGCGTTGTCGCCGGGCATGACCATCTCCAGGCCCTCCTTGAGAGTCACCACGCCGGTCACGTCCGTGGTGCGGAAGTAGAACTGCGGCCGGTAGTTGTTGAAGAAGGGAGTGTGCCGCCCGCCCTCGTCCTTGGAGAGGATGTAGGCGGTGGCCTCGAACTCCGTGTGCGGGGTGACCGAACCCGGCTTGATGATGCACTGGCCGCGCTCGACGTCCTCGCGCTTGATGCCGCGCAGCAGCAGTCCGACGTTCTCGTCGGCCTGGCCCTCGTCCGGGTGCTGGTCGTCGACTGGCTCACCGAGGAGACCCGCACGCGCGAGGAGTTGCGCGACGTCTGCATCGGCGCCGTCCTGGGCGCCCTCCGGCCGCTCCTGCCCGCCGATCCGGCGCCCGACCGGCTCGGATGAGCCCCTCCCGGGAACGGTGAAATCGCTACCATCGGAAGCCATGGGAAAAGCACCAGAAGCGTCCAATTCCCCATGGAAATACGATAGTTGGATTCTCACTCCACGCCGGACCGCCGACCCCGAAGGGCCTCATGTCCACCGCCGCACCCGCCCTCCCCCCGTTGCACCGACTGCCCGTCACCCCCGTCCAGGCGCCGCACCCCACCACCCTCCCCGACGGCACCCCCGCGTGGCTGGTCACCCGCTACCACGACGTCCGGCAGACCCTCACCGACCCCCGTTTCACCCGCGGCGACCTGCACACCGTCGGCACCCCCGGCGGCGGCGCCGACGTGGCCAGCAACCCGGCGTCGATGTTCAACCAGGACGGCCCCGCCCACCGCCGACTGCGCAGCACCGTCCAGCGGGCCTTCACCGCCCGCGCCATCGCCGGCTGGCAACCCTGGGTCGCGGAGAGCGTCCAGCAGGCCGTCGACGCCCTCGCGGCCGACGGCGCCCCCGCCGACCTCGTCGCCGGGTTCACCCAGCCGGTGCCCTTCGCGGTCACCAGCCGCCTGATGGGGCTCGACGGGGACGGCCCGGACCGCCTCGACGAACGACGGCTCCGCCGCTGGACCCGCGCCGTCCTCGCCGACGGCACCCCGGACGGCGGCGACCCGGCCGCTCCCGGCCCGGGCGACGACCTGTCGGACGACCCCGTCGACGCCCTCGCCGAATACGCCGCCTACACCGCCGAACTGATCGCCCGCCGCCGCCGCGCCCCCGGCGAGGACCTGGTCAGCCGCCTCGTCCAGGCCGCCGACCAGGACGGCGGCGTTCCCGAGGAATCACTCGTCCACCTGGTCTGCGGACTCACCGCGAGCGGCAACGAGAGCGTCACCGGCGCCCTCGGCAACGCCCTCGTCTACCTGCTCGGCGAACGCCCCGACCACTGGCCCCGCCTCGCCGACCCCGACACCACCGAACGCGTCACCGAACGCCTCCTCCACTTCATCCCGCTCGGCGACGACGAGGCCACCACCCGCCGTGCCACCCACCCGGTCGACCTCGGCGGTGTCCGCATCCCCGCCGGCGCCGTCCTCGCCATCAGCCTCGGCAGCGCCAACCGCGACCCCGCGGTCTTCCCCGACGGCCTCGACACCGACCTCGACCACCCGCTGCCCGCCCCGACCCTCGCCTTCAGCGCCGGCCCGCACTACTGCCTCGGCGCCTGGCGGATGCGCCTCGAAATGCGCGAATCCCTCCACCGCCTCGCCATCGCCCTCCCCCGTCTCCGCCTCACCACCCCCGTCGACCGGCTCACCTGGCAACTCGGCACCACCACCCGCAGCCCCGCCCACCTACCGGCCGCCTGGTAACCCCTGGCCACCCCCGGAAGACGCCCGCACCGGCCCTCCCGCCGCCCCGCGCCGGAAGGGCCGTAGGGCTCGTCCTCAAACCCCCACCGCCCGCCCGGAGCGCGGGCGTGGCGGCGTCGGGGAGCGCGCACCGCAAGGCGGTCTCCCGCCCGAAGGCCGAGGGCCAACGGCGACCGACGACAACGCGGCGCGGCGCGGCGCGTGCCCCAGCGTCGGCGCGCAGACGGGGGTCCACAGACGGGCCTCAGCGCGCGGTTTCGCATACGAGCCCGGATCGCGCCGCGCGGGCCGGGATGCTCGAAGACGCCCCCTTGCACCCCCGGCCCGGAACGGCCTCGATCCGGGTCAGAGCCCGAAGTGCGCCACGGCCCGTTCGGCGACCTCGTCGGGCTCCAGGTAGGTGTTGTCGATCAGCAGGTGCGCATCGGGGCTGTGGGCGAAGTCGTCGACCGAGTTGAGCCGGTACCTGGCGTCCATGCCGACCAGGTTGCCGTTGGACCACTCCAGATCGCGCTTGGAGGCCTTCTCCGCCAGCCGGGACTCGCCGGCGTTGCGCTCCAGCCGGACGGCCTGGTCGGCGGACAGCTCCAGGAACAGCACCCGCGCGCCGCGCTCGCGGAACGGGGCCACGTAGCGCTCGACCAGGGCGGCGTCCTCGGGGTCGTCGAAGTCCCAGACGAGGGTGAACACCAGGCCGGGCAGGTCACTGGCAGCGGCCTCGGCGAAGATCTGCTCGCGGAAGGCGTGGTTGAGGCGCTGGAACTGCGGCGACTCGTAGCGGAACAACCGCAGCAGCGGCTCGATGGTCAGGTGGTTGTGGAAGAGCTTGAAACCGGTGCGCTCGGCTATCGCGCCGCCCACGGTCATCTTCCCGACCGCGGCCGGGCCGATGACGAAGAGCAGGGTCGGGGTTGTGCTGTTGGACATCGCGCCAGCATAGGGGCAGGCCAGGGCATCCGAGCACGCCGAGTGCCGCGTCGACCGCACGCGGTGGCCGCCGCACCGTCGTGACCGTGTCCGACCGGGCCGGTACCGTGGCAGGCGTGTCCCAGGTGTCCCGAGTGCCCCTTCCCGACCTGGTCCGGCTCCGGCAGGCCCGTGACCGGATGGACCGCGACTACGCACAGCCACTGGACGTGCCGGCGCTGGCCCGGACCGCCCTGATGTCGCCGGGCCACTTCTCGCGCAGCTTCCGCGCGGCGTTCGGCGAGACCCCGTACGGCTACCTCATGACCCGCCGGATCGAGCGGGCGAAGGCGCTGCTGCGGCGCGGCGACCTGAGCGTGACGGACGTCTGCATGGCGGTCGGCTGTACCTCGCTGGGCTCGTTCAGCTCGCGGTTCACCCAGCTGGTCGGCGAGACCCCGAGCGCGTACCGGGCCCGGGACCACGAGCCGGACGCCGCCGTCCCGGCCTGCGTCGCCAAGGTCTACACCCGACCGATCAGGAACGGAGAAGCCGGCGGTCCCACCGGTCCGTAGCGTGATGGGCATGGACATCACGCTTGCACAGTGCTTCATCACCGTCGACGACCACGACAAGGCGCTCGCCTTCTACCGCGACGCGCTGGGTCTCGACGTGCGCAACGACGTCGGCTACGCGGGCATGCGGTGGGTGACCATCGGCTCGCCCGCGCAGCCGGACCTGGACATCGTCCTCGAATCCCCCGTCGCCGACCCGAACGCCGCCGACTCCGACCGGCAGGCGGTGACCGACCTGATGGCCAGGGGCCTGCTGCGCGGGGTGATCTTCCGCACCGACGACTGCGACGCGACCTTCGAGCGGATCCGCGCCGCGGGCGCCGAGGTCCTGCAGGAGCCGGTGGACCAGCCGTACGGCGTCCGGGACTGCGCCTTCCGCGACCCGGCGGGCAACATGGTGCGCTTCAGCCAGCCGCGGAAGCAGGGCTGACCTGGGTCTACTGCTCGTCCTCGGGCGGGGCGTCCGGGTCCGGGGGCAGGCCCACCTCCTCGCGGTCCTCCTCGGTGCGCTCTTCGAGTTCCTCCTCGTCGGGGCGGCGCGGCAGGCCGCGCCCGTGGCCGGTGTCCGGGTTCCCCTCGACGTCCTTGTTGGACTTGTGGTGCGACATGGCGCCTCCTCGTCTCCGATTCCGGCGGTACCACCCCCACTCAAACGCTCGCCCCGGAGAGCCGCAAGCCGGGGCGAGCCGCACCACGGCTCCTCGTCCCGCGCCACCCGGACGGGCCGATCGGCCGATCGGCCCGTCCGGATCGTCCGGATCGGGTCAGGGCGCGGTGACGCCCGGCTGGGCGCCGGCGCCGAAGGCCCAGCACGGCCTGGGCGGTGGCCCGTACGGCGGTGGCCTGGTTGAACCCGGTCGCGGCGTAGGCCACGGCGCCGCGCACGGCGGGGTCGGCGGAGCAGCCCTGCTGGAACTTCACCAGCCGGCCCCAGCCCTTGAGCCCGGCCCCGAGGCGCCCGGCGTCGAGCAGCGCCTCGGTGGCCAGACCGGTGCTGTTGGCGTTGGCGGCGACTCCGGACGCTGGCCGCCATGGTCGCGTCGTCCCGCTCGTGGGCCGCGCGGGGTGCCCCGGTGACCGGGGGCGGGCACGGCGCTCGGGCCGCGCCCGCCCCCGGTCTTCGTCAGGTCAGCCGGCGAGCTCGGCGCGCAGTCGCCGGGCGGCGCCGACCAGGCTCTCCAGGGAGGCCCGGGTCTCGGGCCAGCCGCGGGTCTTCAGGCCGCAGTCGGGGTTGACCCAGAGCCGCTCGGCGGGGATCGCCGCGAGCCCGGCGCGCAGCAGCTCGACGGCCTCCTCGGTGCTCGGGACGCTCGGCGAGTGGATGTCCCACACGCCCGGGCCGACCTCGCGCGGGTAGCCGGCCTCGGCCAGTTCCCCGGCGACCTCCATGTGCGAGCGGATGGCCTCCAGCGAGATGACGTCCGCGTCGAGCTCGTCGATCGCCGTCATGATCGCGCCGAACTCGACGTAGCACATGTGGGTGTGGATCTGGGTGTCCGCGCGGACCCCGGAGGTCGCCAGGCGGAAGGACTCGGTGGCCCAGTCGAGGTAGGCCGGGCGGTCGGCGGCGCGCAACGGCAGGGTCTCGCGCAGGGCCGGCCCGAACAATACGCCGCGCTTGCAATTAATCGGTGTGTGCAACTATTGTCGAGTCATTCAAAGTGCACCTGCAAGCATTCGCGAGGGTGTCCCACCACACCTCCCGCACTCCTCACGACCGGCGCCCCGCCCCCGCACGGCCGGATGCCGCCCATCCGCCCCACCAGGAGTCCGCCATGAGCACCACCCTCTTCACCCCCTACAGCCTGAGGACGCTGACCGCCCCCAACCGCATCTGGATGGCGGCGATGTGCCAGTACAGCGCCGCGCCGGACGGCGACGCGGTCGGCGTGCCGACGGACTGGCACTTCGCCCACCTCGCGGCACGCGCCACCGGCGGCACGGGGCTGATCATCACGGAGGCCACGGCCGTCAGCCCCGAAGGCCGCATCACCCCCTACGACCTCGGCATCTGGAACGACGCCCAGGTCACGGCCTTCCGGCGGATCACCGCCTTCCTGAAGGCGCAGGGCACCGTTCCGGTCATCCAGCTCGCCCACGCCGGCCGCAAGGCGTCCACCGAGCGCACCTGGGTCGACCGCGGACGCGCCCTCGCCCCGGACGAAGCCCACGGATGGACGCCGGTCGCCCCCAGCGCCATCCCCTTCACGTCGACGCGGACCAGGCCCGACGAGCTGACCGTGGATCATATCCGTGGAATCGCCGGCCAGTTCGCCGAGGCCGCCCGCCGCGCGCTCGACGCCGGCTTCCAGGCCATCGAGATCCACGGCGCCCACGGCTACCTCATCCACCAGTTCCTCTCCCCCCACAGCAACCACCGCACCGACGCGTACGGCGGCTCCTTCGAGGGCCGGATCCGCTTCGCGCTGGAGGTCGTCGACGCCGTCCGCTCGGAGTGGCCCGAGGAGCTGCCGGTCCTCTTCCGCGTCTCCGCGACGGACTGGCTCACGGAGAATCCGGAGGACGGCCGCGAGGGGTGGACGTCGGAGGACACCGTCCGGCTGGCCAAGGAACTCCAGGCCCACGGCGTGGACCTGATGGACGTCTCCACCGGAGGCCTCGTCCCCGACGCCAGGATCGAAGCCGGCCCCGACTACCAGGTGCCCTTCGCCGAGGCGGTACGCAACGGGACCGGCATGCCCGTGGCGGCCGTCGGCCAGATCACCGATCCCGTCCAGGCCCAGGACATCCTCGCCTCCGGCAGGGCCGACGCCGTCCTGCTAGGCCGCGAGCTCCTGCGCAACCCGTACTGGGCGCGCCAGGCCGCCGCCGCGCTCGGCGGCCAGGTCTCCTCCCCCGACCAGTACCACCTCGCCTAAGGCTGTCGGCCGGGCGGGTGCCTCCAGGGCTGTCGGAGGTGGCGCCGGGTGGGGCCGGACGGGTGACTCAGCGCCGTTCCTCCGGGCGGCCGTCGGCCTCCCAACGCGTGTGGAAGGTGCCCTCCCGGTCCACCCGGCGGTAGGTGTGCGCGCCGAAGAAGTCCCGCTGCCCCTGCACCAGCGCGGCCGGCAGCCGCTCCGCCCGCAGGCTGTCGTAGTAGGCGAGCGCGGTCGCGAAGCCCGGGGCGGGCACGCCCAGCTGGGCCGCCGTGGAGACGACCCGCCGCCACGCCGACTGCGCGGCGCCCAGCGCCTCCCGGAAGTGCGCGTCGGTCAGCAGCGTGGGACGTTCCCGGTCCGCCTCGTAGGCGGCCCTGATCCGGTCCAGGAACCGGGCCCGGATGATGCAGCCGCCACGCCAGATCGCGGCCATCTCACCGGGGTCGACCTGCCAGGAGTACTCCGCGCTGCCGGCCTGGATCTCGTTGAAGCCCTGGGCGTAGGCCACCATCTTGGAGGCGTACAGGGCCTGCTCGACATCGTCCGCGAACCGGTCGGACGCCGCACTGTCGAGCCAGGTCTCGGTGGGGCCGGGCAGCCCCCGCCCCGCCTGCCGCAGTGGCACACCGCCGGACAGTGCCCGCGCGAAGACCGCCTCGGCGATCCCGCTCACGGGCACGCCGAGCTCCAGTGCGCTCTGGACCGTCCAGCGGCCGGTGCCCTTCTGCTCCGCCTGGTCCAGCACGATGTCGACGAAGGGCTTCCCGGTCGCCGCATCGGTGTGGGCGAGGATCTCGGCGGTGATCTCGATCAGGTAGGACTCCAGGCGCCCGCCGTTCCAGGCCCGGAAGACCTCGGCGATCGCGTCCGGCTGCAGGCCGGATCCGTGCCGCAGCAGGTCGTACGCCTCGGCGATGAGCTGCATGTCGGCGTACTCGATGCCGTTGTGGACCATCTTGACGAAGTGGCCGGCGCCGTCGGGTCCGACGTGGGTGCAGCAGGGCTTGCCGTCGACCTTGGCCGCGATGTCCTCCAGCAGGGGTCCCAGGACCTGGTACGCCTCGGGGGTACCGCCGGGCATGATGCTCGGTCCCTCCAGCGCGCCCTGTTCACCACCGGAGATCCCGCTGCCCACGAAGTGCAGCCCGCGTTCCCGCAGGGCCGCCTCCCGCCTCCTGGTGTCGAGGAAGTGCGCGTTCCCGCCGTCGACCACCACGTCGCCCTTGTCGAGCAGCGGCACCAGCTCGTCGATGACCGCGTCGGTCGGCGCTCCGGCCTTCACCATGATCACGATCAGGCGCGGGCGCTCCAGGGCCGCGACGAAACCCTCCGTGGTCTCGGTCGCCACGAAGTCGCCCTCGTGACCGAACTCCTCCAGCAGGGCCGTCGTCCGCGCCTGGGTGCGGTTGTGCACGGCCACGCGGTATCCGTGGCGGGCGAAGTTCCGGGCCAGATTGCGGCCCATCACGGCCAGTCCGGTCACGCCGATCCGGGCCGGCGAGTGCTTGGTCATGGCAGGGGTCTCCAGGGGTTCTCAGGGGCCGAAGTCCTGTTGCTGTTCCGCTTGCTACTCCGCTTGCCGGGCCCTGCTCCGCTCGCTACTCCGCGGAGAGTGCCAGGACCTCGTCCTCGGGAAGCTCGACGTACGACTCCCCCTCCACCTCGATCTCCGATCCGGAGCGCCTGTTGAAGAGGATCTTCTCGCCGACCTTGACGTCCACCGGGTGCGGCTTGCCGCTCTCCAGCGGCCGGCCGGGCCCGACCGCCACCACCTCGCCCTTCCACGTCTCCGGGTCCTGCGCGGTCGGCGCCCCGATCGGCTTGACGATCAGACGGTCGTGCTTCGGGTGGAAGTCGGGCATGGCATGGTCCTCTCACGTAGGCGCCTGCGGCGCGGCCGCCCCACACATCGATTCTGCCGAGGTTCGCGATTCCCGCACCGCGTGGGACGGAGCTTTCGGCCTCCTGGAGGTACCGCCGCCCGCGCCGGGGTAGCGCCACCCGCCGGTCACGGCTCCGACCGCTCCGGCGCGCGTCGCAGGCGGAACGCGTCCGCGAGGACCGCTCTGGCCAGGACCTGGGCCGGCCCGCGGGCCGTGGTGCGTCCGGTGGTGAGGGCGAACTCGGTGGTGCCGAGATCCGGCAGGCCCGGCTGGTCCGGCAGCACCCGCAGGCCCGACGGGACCAGGCTCCGCGCGTGCGGCACCACCCCGAGGCCGGCCAGCGCGGCGGCCCGTACTCCGGAGAGGCTGGTGCTGGTGCAGGCGATCCGCCACGGCCGCCCGGCGCGTTCGCAGACCTCCAGGGCGCGGGCGCGGGTGAAGCTGGGCGGCGGGTAGACGATCAGCGGCAGCGGCTCCGCCGAGGCCACCCGGACGTCCTCCGCCCCTGTCCACACCAGCTCGTCCCGCCAGACCAGCCGTCCCTGCGAGCCGCCGCCGGGCGGGCGCTTGCCGAGCACCAGGTCGAGCCGCCCGTCGGCCAGTTGCTCGTAGAGCACGGCGCTGAGGCCCACGGTGAGTTCGAGGTCGACCTGGGGGTTGCTCCGCCGGAAGCCCCGCAGGATCTGCGGCAGCTCGGTGTGCACGAAGTCCTCCGAGGCGCCGAACCGCACCCGCCCGCGCACCTGCGTCTGCGCGAAGTAGCCGACCGCCTGCTCGTGCGCCTCCAGGATCGTCCGGGCGAAGCCGAGCATGGCCTCACCCTCGCTGGTGAGCTGCACGGAGTGGGTGTCGCGCAGGAAGAGCCGCCGGTCGGCGGCCTCCTCCAGCCGCCGCACGTGCTGACTGACCGTCGACTGCCGCAACCCCAGCCGCTGGGCGGCCCTGGTGAAGCCGCCGGTCTGGGCCACTGCGAGAAAGGACCTCAACTGGACCGGATCGAACACCCGGCCCACCCTACCCGCCGCCATCACGAACCATGATGACAGTGAGCACGGCCAGCGGGATTCACAATCACCCGGCCGGGCGGCAGGCTGAGGTGGCCCCCCGACCGCACCGCCACCGCGGAGAACCATGCCCCGCCCGAAGCGATCACCGCGCTCCCGCAGGTCCCGACGCCCCACCCGGCTCCGGGTCGACCCCTTCATCGCCTCCCTGCTGGGCAGCGTCGCACTGGCCGCCCTGCTCCCCGCCCGCGGCGCCGCCGCACCGGCCGTCTCGGACGCCGCCACCGGCGCGGTCGCCGTCCTATTCTTCCTCTACGGTGCCCGGCTCTCCGCCCGGGAGGCCTGGGAGGGGCTCAAACAGTGGCGGCTGCACGGCACGGTGCTGGCGGTGACCTTCGGCCTCTTCCCCCTGCTCGGGGTGGCCGCCCACCTGCTGGTGCCGGACGTGCTGTCGCCGCAGCTCTACCAGGGCCTGCTCTTCCTGACCCTGCTGCCCTCCACCGTGCAGTCCTCGATCGCCTTCACCGCCATCGCCCGCGGCAACACCGCCGCCGCGGTCTGCAGCGCGACCTTCTCCAGCCTCTTCGGCATCCTCCTGGCCCCGCTGCTCGCCGCCGTGCTCCTGCACACCAGGGGCGGCATCTCGGCGGGTGCCGTACTGGAGATCGCCGAGCAACTCCTCCTCCCCTTCGCCGCAGGCCAGTTGCTGCGCCGCTGGATCGCCGCCCGGATGGCCCGCCACCGTTCCGTCCTCGGCCTGGTCGACCGCGGCTCGATCCTGCTGGTCGTCTACAGCGCCTTCAGCGCCGCCGTGGTGGGCGGGATGTGGGGCACGCTCTCGCTGCCCCGGCTGGCGGCGCTGCTCGTGGTGGAGTCGGCGCTGCTGGCACTGATCCTGACCGCCACGCTGCTGGCCGGCCGCCGGCTCGGGTTCGACCGGGGCGACCTGATCGCGATCGTCTTCTGCGGCTCCAAGAAGAGCCTGGCCAGCGGCGTCCCGATGGCCGCCGTCCTCTTCCCGGGCGCGGCGGCCGGTCTGATGGTGCTGCCCCTGATGCTCTTCCACCAACTGCAACTGATGGTCTGCGCCGTCCTGGCCCGCCGCTGGGCCGCGCCCGCCCAGACCGCACCGGCCCCGGCACCGACCATGCCCGCACCGGGCCGTGGGCCGGGGGACCGGGCGCCCGGTACGCCGGCGGCCGTGGGCCGACGGGGTACCGGGCGAGACCGGGCCGGGCCGGGTTAGCTCGCCGGGACGATCGAGAAGGCGCCGTTCTGGAGGGCGGTCTCGGTGTACTGGCCGCTGTCGATGGCCTGCGGGCTGTAGGCGTCGAAGCTCCGGCCGTTCACCGTGATGCCGGAGAAGTCCAGGCTGGTGAAGGACGGGTAGCTCTGGCTGGGCGACTCGATCACGGCCTCGGCGCTGACGTTCTGGGCGTTGAGCCGCTGGCGGGTGGTCTCGGTCCAGCCCTTGGTGGTGTCGGTCAGCGTCAGGGTGTACGAGCCGCCGCCGTTGGCGACGACCCCGGCGGTGAAGCTGTCCCCCGCGTCCACCGGGTCGTTGAAGTACTGCGGCGGGGCCGGGTACATCTCGTACCAGCCGGAGTAGACGGGCGAGCCGCTGGAGCAGTCCACCTGGACGCCGGTCTGTTCGACCGTCTGCGAGCCGTAGCCGTCGATGCCGACCCAGGGGGCGAACAGGTCGTTGGCGGTGTTGCACTGGACCTGAGGCATCGTCCAGGACCCGGACACCGAACGGAAGCCGCTGCCCTGGGCGACGTAACCGCCCCAGACGCCGCCGTCGTAGGAGTGGCCGTAGTGGTGGGCGGAGGCCCTGGCGGCCGCGGGGGTCGCGGCGTCGGCCGGGCCGGCGGCGAGTGCGGCACCCGAGACGGCGAGCAGGACGGCCGTGGCCGTACGAGCGAGACGGAACGCGGACATGGGTGAACTCCCGGTGGGGGTATGGGGGATGACCTTGCGGCCGCCGGGTGGGGCCGGCGGCGGGCAACGCGCTGTCGCCCCAGCGTGCGCGCCGCCGGTGGGGCCCGGAAGGTTATGGGCCGGTCAGGATTCCGCCATGGCGGGTACATGTCTTCCTGCGGATCCTTGATTTCACCCCGCCGATGGCAGACAGTCCGAGGGCACGGTCCGATGACGGACGGCCTGCCGGCACAGGGCCGGCGCCGGCTCGGCCGGGAATGGGGGTGCCCGGTGCCGGAGTCGGGCGCAGGCAGGTTCGCCGGATTGGGCCTCGACGCGGCGGAGGAGGAGCTGTACCTGCGGCTGCTGTCCGACGGTGGCGCCTCGGCCCGGCAGCTCGGCGCCCGATGCGGCCTGGCCGCGGAACGGGCCACCGCAGTGCTGGAATCGCTGGCCGCGCAGGGCCTGGTGGAACGGCCGTCGCCGGACCGGGAGCAGTGGACCGCGGCCGCGCCGGACGTCGCGCTGGAGGAGCTGCTGCTCAGGCGTGAGGTCGAGTTGCGCCGGGCCCGCGGCCGGATCAACGAGTTGATGCGCACCTACCGGCGCAGCCCGGCCGAGGCCGGGATGGCCGAACTGGTCGAGGTGATCACCGGCCGGGGGTCGATCGCCGAGCTCTGGCGCAGCCTCCAGCTGGGCGTGCGCGAGCAGGTGCGGGTGCTGGACAAACCGCCGTACGTGCGGCGCAGCGACCCGGAGACCGAACTCGCCCTGCTCGGCCGCGGGGTGGAGATGCGGGCGGTCTACGAGAGCCGGGTGCTGCGCGAGCCGGAGCGCACGGCCGAGATCCGCTCCTTCATCCGGCTCGGCGAACGGGCCCGGGTGCTACCGGAGTTGCCGTTGAAGCTGGCGGTGGTGGACGCCCGCTGGGCGCTGCTTCCGGTGAGCGCGGGCACCGAGCTGGAACACGTCCTGCTGGTCCGGCCGTCCTCGCTGCTGGACGCGCTGATCGGCCTGTTCGAGCTGCACTGGTCGCACGCGATGCACTTCCCCGCGCCGGACACCGCGGACGAGCCGGAGGACCGGCACCACCGGCTGCTGGCGCTGCTCGCCTCCGGCCTGACGGACGAGAGCATCGCCCGTCAACTGGGCGTCTCCACCCGGACGGTGCAGCGCTGGGTACGGGAGCTGATGGACCGGTTCGGCGCACGCACCCGCTTCCAGGCCGGTATCCAGGCCGCCCGCGCCGACCTGCTCTGAACCGGTCCGCGGACCGGTCAGGCGGGGCGGCGGTGGTCGGTCAGGCCGGTGGCGAGGGTGGCGGCGGAGAGGAGGAAGAAGACCCCGGCCACGACGTAGCGTTCCACGCGCAGGAAGGTGCGGCTGCGCCGGGCGCTCTTGTGCAGGAGTGAGCCCAGCAGGGCCCACCCGGCGTTGGTCACCATGCCGACCACCACGAAGATCAGACCGAACACCAGGGTCTGCGACCAGACCGCTCCCCTGCCGCCGTCGATGAACGCGGGGAGGAAGGCGAGGAAGAACAGGGTGCTCTTCGGGTTGAGGGCGTTGACGACCAGTCCGTCGGAGAAGATCCGGGCGGTGCGGGCGGGCGGCGTCTCGGCCCGTTCGACGGAGGGGTCGGGGTCGGGGGTGCGCAGCCGCTTGATGCCGAGCCAGGCGAGGTAGGCGGCGCCCACGTACTTGACCACCGAGAAGGCCGTCTCGGAGGAGGCCACCAGGGCGGACAGGCCCACCACGGCCGCGATCACCTGGACCACGTCGCCGCAGGCGAGGCCCAGGGTGGACAGGAGTCCGGCCCGGCGGCCCTGGTCGAGGGTGCGGCCGGTCACGTAGAGCACGGACGGGCCGGGGATGAGCAGCAGGACCAGGGAGGCTGTGAAGAACCACCACAGGTTGGACAGGGCAGGCACGGGTTCCCATTCCTTTCGTCCGTGACTCCGCGGTCGCGATGGTCGCACAGTATCCGGTGTCCACCGCAGTGGTGCCCGGTTTCCCGGGAACGATTCAAATCCCTGTCATATCACCTGGGATGGACGGGAGTTGCCGCGGCGCGCGACCGTGTCGATGATCGGATCAGCGGCCGTGTCGATGACCGGGTCGGCGATCGGATCGGCGGGTCGGCGCAGGAGGCGGCCCAGTTCGCGGAGCACCTCCTGGCGGGCCGAGTGCAGGAAGAAGTGGCCGCCGTCGAACATCCGCATGGTGAACCGGCCGGTGCTCTGTCGGGCCCAGGCCGCGACGCCCTCCGGATCGACGTGCGGATCGGCCCGGCCGCCGAAGGCGGTGACCGGGACGGGCAAGGGCTCCTCCGGTCGGTGGCTGTAGGTGTCGTTGAGCTGGAAGTCGGCCCGCAGCCCGGGCAGGACCAGTCGCATCGCCCGGGCGTCCGCGAGCAGTTCCTCCGGAGTGCCGCCGAGCTCCCGGAGCCGTTCCACGAACTGGCCGTCGGGCAGGTGGTGGATGAGCGGCCGGTTGTGGACGAGCTGGGGGGCCCGGCGCCCGGAGACGACGAGGTGTTCGGGGGCGGGCCGGCCCTCGGCGCGGAGCCGGCGCGCGAGCGCGAAGGCGATCAGCGCGCCCATGCTGTGCCCGAACAGCACGAACGGGGCCTCGCAGGGCCCGGCGAGCACCTCGGTGAGGACGGGCACCAGCTCGTCGACGTCGCGGTACGCGGGCTGGAAGATCCGCGACTCGCGGCCCGGGAGCCGGACCGCGCACACCTCGACGTCCGCGGGCAGCGCGCGCGGCCACTCGGCGAAGGCGGAGCTCCCGCCCCCGGCGTAGGCGAAGCAGATCAGCCGCAGCCGGGCGTCGGGCCTGGGCGCCGGCCGGACCACCCACGCGCTGCCGACCGCCGTGTCCCGGCTCATCGAGCCCGGTCCGTTCCGGGCAGGACCTCCACCTTCAGGTACGACGGGTCGTCGGGCACGTCCGCGAGGTCGGCCTCGAAGACCGTCGGCCCGTCCTCGCCCGGAAGCTGCCGGAAGCCGGTGAACTTGTAGGTGACCAGCATCATCCGGTTGCGCCCGTTGGGCAGGTACTCGGCCCGCAGCCGCGCCCCCGCGTCGCGCGCGCGCCGGCGGAGGTGGTTGATCATCACGCCGCCGACGCCCCGGGACATCACCCGGCACGACATCAGCAGCAGCTTGAGGGTCCACAGATCGCCGTCCTTGGCGACCAGGACGAGACCGATCGTCCCGTACGGCCCGTGCCGGTCCTCCAGGCGCGCGACCAGCAGCTCGTGGGTGTCGGCCCGCCGGAAGGCGTCGAGCTCCTCGTAGGAGTACGTGTAGCCGGTGGTGTTGAGCTGGTGGGTGCGGACGGTCAGCTCCTCGGCCCGGAACAGGTCCTCCTCCTGGGCCGGGACGATGGTGAGCGTCATGCCCAGCGTGGCGAGGAAGGCGTCCTGCGGGCCGGTGAACTCCTGCTCGACCCGGTTGCGTTCCTGGTCGGCCAGGTACATCTCGCGCCGCCTGGCCGAGTCCTCGGTGACGAACCGGGGGGAGAACTCCGGCCGCTCGGCGAGCTCGGCGGCCTCCGCGGCGTCGATGCACCGGACTTCGGGGATCTCGAAGCCGACCTCGCCGCGCTCGACGGCGTCGTCGTCGACGAAGGCGAACGCGTCGAGGCCCAGGTTGAGGGACTTCGCGATGGAGCGGACGGAGGAGGACTTCGCGTTCCAGTTGATCTGCGGGTACAGGAAGTAGTCGAGCAGGCCGTGGCGGCGCAGCTCGGCCACGGCGGCGTCGTGGTCGTTGCGGCTGGCGATCGAGTGGAGGATGCCGCGGCGGTCCAGCTCGGTGATCACCTCCCGGATCCCGGGGCGCAGCTGCGCCTCGCCGTCCTCCAGGAGGATGCCGTCCCACACGGTGTTGTCGAGGTCCCAGACCACGCACTTGACGGTCGGGGCGGGCTCGGCAGGGTCGGTGGTCTCGTGCGTGGTCATCGGATTCCTTTCGTGGATGCCCTCGGCTTTAGCCAGGGGAGGAAGCGAAACTCCTGCGGAGCGGGACAGCGGGCAGCGTTTCGCCGCCAGGGCGGACCGCTGTGCTCCGACCCGCAGATTTGATCGTTACCTGTAGTCACGCTAGTTTGTGACGCATGATCAGGCCTCACGTGAAGCGGGCTTTCAAGTACCGCTTCTATCCGACGGATGCGCAGGCGGCTGAGCTGTCGCGCACCTTCGGGTGTGTGCGGAAGGTCTACAACATGGCGTTGCAGGCCCGCACGGAGGCGTGGACGCTGCGTCAGGAGAGGGTCAACTACAACGCCACGTCGGCGATGCTGACGGGGTGGAAGAGGACCGGGGAACTGTCCTACCTGTCCGAGGTGTCGTCGGTTCCGTTGCAGCAGGCGCTGCGGCACTTGCAGGGGGCGTTCGCCAACTTCTGGCAGAAGCGGGCGAAGTACCCGACGTTCAAGTCCCGGAAGAAGTCCCGCAGGTCCGCCGAGTACACGTCCTCGGCGTTCCGGTTCCGGGACGGCCGGCTGACGCTGGCGAAGATGGATCAGCCGCTGGACATTGTGTGGTCCAGGCCGCTGCCGCAGGGCGCGGCGCCGTCCACGGTGACCGTGTCGCAGGACAGCGCGGGGCGCTGGTTCGTCGCCCTGCTGTGCGAGGACCGCCCGACGATGCCCGCACCCGTGAACCCGGCGGTCGGGATCGACGCGGGGATCACCAGTCTGGTGACGCTGTCCACCGGGGAGAAGATCACCAACCCCCGGCACCAGCGCAAGGACCGGGAACGCCTCGCCAAGGCCCAGCGGGAGCTGTCCCGCAAGGCCAAGGGCTCCAACAACCGGGCCAGGGCCCGGCTCAAGGTCGCGAAGGTGCACGCGCGCATCGCCGACCGCCGCAGGGACTTCCTGCACAAGCTCACCACCCGACTCGTCCGTGAGAACCAAACGGTCGTGATCGAGGACCTGACCGTCCGCAACATGCTGGGGAACCACACGCTCGCCCGCGCCATCAGCGACGCGAGCTGGACCGAGATGCGGTCCATGCTGGAGTACAAGGCCCAGTGGTACGGCCGGGACCTGGTGACCATCGACCGGTGGTTCCCCAGCTCGAAACTGTGCTCGGCCTGCGGCGTGATCGCCGCGAGGATGCCCCTGAACGTCCGCGCGTGGGAATGCGCCTGCGGCGCGCGGCACGACCGGGACGTGAACGCGGCACGCAACATCCTGGCCGCCGGACTGGCGGTTACAGCCTGTGGAGACGGTGTAAGACCTCAACGGAGCACTCCGGGCGGGCAGTCGTCGGCGAAGCAGGAAGTCGTCCCACCGCAGCGCACACGCGCAGCGGCTCAGTCGCGAGGCTGAGGGGAATCCCCCGGCCTTCAGCCGGGGGAGGAAGTCAAGCCGTCACCTCTCCGGTGGGGCTGGTGGGGGCCGTGGCCCGCGGGCGGGCGTGGTAGGCCGATTCGGCGATCGTGGTCTGCTGGAGCTCGGTGCTGCCCTCGATGATCTCCATGACCTTCGCGTCCCGCAGGTAGCGCTGCACCGGGTAGTCACCGCCGCAGCCGTGAGCGCCGTGCACCTGGACGGCGTCCGAGGCCGACCGGAACGCGGTGACGGAGGAGTGGTACTTGGCGAGCCAGGTGGCGTACAGGCTCTCGGTGGAGCGGGCCTGCCGCAGCCAGCCCGCCTGCTGGCACAGCAGCCGGGCGGCGGCGGTGCCGGTGGCCATGTCGGCGATCATGCGCTGGACGAGTTGGTGGTCGCGGAGCCGGACGCCGAAGGTCTCCCTGCGGTCGGCGTGGTCGAGGCTGGCGTCCAGGCAGGCCTGGGAGAGGCCGACGCACCCCCAGGCGACGCTGTAGCGGCCCAGCTCCAGCGCGCCGGCGGCGACGGCACTCAGTCCGAAGCCGGGGCGGGCGAGGAGCGCGTCGCCGGCCACCCGGCAGTCCGCCAGGTCCAGTTCGGCGAGCATCGACGCCCTGGTGCCGAGGACGCCGGTGATCGGCCGGACCTCCAGCCCGGGGGCGTCGCGCGGTACCAGGAACGCCGTCTCCAGGCCGTCGAGGCGGGCGAACAGCAGGTAGACGTCGGCACGTCGGCCGAAGGTGATCCACCGCTTCGCACCGTCGAGCCGGAAGCCGTCGCCGACCCGCCGGGCGGTGGTGGCCAGCGCCTTGACGTCGCTACCGGCGCCCGGCTCGGTGAGCGCGAAGGCGCCGATCGCCTCGCCCGAGGCGAGCTTCGGGAGCCAGTCGGCGCGCTGGCTCGCGGTCCCCCACCGGGCGACGGCCTGGCAGGCCATGCCGTGCACGGTGACGAGGCTGCGGACGGACGAACACCCGCGCCCCAGCTCCTCGTTGAGGAGGCCGAAGGTGATCGCGTCCAGCCCGGCGCCGCCGTACTCGGGCGGTACGGCGGACGCCAGGTAGCCGCGGTCGGCGAAGTCCTTGAGGAACTCCTCGGGGAGCCGCTCGGCGCGGTCCCACCCGTTCGCGGACGGGGCGACCGCTTCCCGGGCGAAGGACTCGTACTCCTCCCGCGCCTCGGCCTGGCGCGGGCTCAGCTGCACTCTGATGGCCATCTGCCCTCCCTTGCCTGAGCGGTGGTCACGGGCGCCGGTCGGCGGCACCCACGGCGAGCTTGCGGGTGACGAGCGCGTCGACGGCCCGCACGGTGTTGAAGTTGCGGATCTCCAGGTCCTCGTCCTCGACCGTGATGTCGAACTCGCCCTCGACGAACAGCACGAGCTGCATGACGAAGAGCGAATTGACGAATCCGGTGGCGAACATGTCCTCGTCCTCGGCGAGCCGGTGCTCACCGAAGTAGCGGGCGAGGAAGGCGAAGATCTGCGGCTTGTGGTCGGCCGTCGTCATGGCGCGTGGTTCCTTCTTCTCGATCGGGTGAACCATCGGGTGGACCGGGTGGACCGGGTGAGCCAGGTGGGGGCCGGTCAGGCGGCCGTGGTGGCGTAGTCGTAGAAGCCCTGGCCGCTCTTGCGCCCGAGCAGCCCGGCGTCGACCATCCGGACGAGCAGCGGGCAGGGGCGGTACTTGCTGTCGCTGAAGGCCGCGTACAGGCCCTCGACGGACTGCAGGATGGTGTCCAGGCCGATCAGGTCGGCGGTCTCCAGGGGGCCCATGGTGTGGCCGAAGCAGGTCTTGAAGATCCGGTCGACCTCGGCCGCTCCCGCCACCCCCTCGTGGACGAGGTAGACGGCCTCGTTCACGGTGAGCATCAGGACCCGGTTGGTGACGAAGCCGGGCGAGTCCTCCACCAGGATCCCCTCCTTGCCGAGTTGGGCGAGCAGGGTGCGGGCGGTCGCCACCGTCTCGGCGGAGGTGTGGTGGCCGCGGATCATCTCCACCACCGGCTTGAGCGGCACCGGGTTCATGAAGTGCATGCCGAGCACCTGGGCCGGACGGGAGGTCGCCGCGCCGATCCGGGTGATCGGGATGACGGAGGTGTTGGCCGCGAACACGGTGCGCGGCGGGCAGACGGCGTCCAGGCGCCGGTAGACGCCCTGCTTGAGGCCCCAGTCCTCCGTGATGTTCTCGATCACGAAGTCGGCCTCCTCGAAGCCCTCGTACCCGGTGGTGAGGGTGATGCGCTTGAGGACGGTCTCCCGGTCCTCCTTGGGCCGGTCCTCCTTGGGCCGGTCGTTCGCCGGCCGGGCCGGTCCCTTCGCGCCCAGCAGCCGCGCGAACCGCAGGCCCTCGCGGATCGTGCGCTCGGCGGCCGCGAGGATCTCCTCGGTCCGGTCGACGAGGAGGACCTGATGGCCGGTCTGGGCGAGCGCCTGTGCCAGGCCGGTGCCCATGACGCCGGCGCCGACCACGCCGACCGTGTGGATCTCAGACATGTGCCGTGCTCCGCTTCTCGGTTCCGTCGTCCGGGGTGGTGTCGCTGGGGGTGGTGTCGCTTTGCGTGGTGTCGTCGTTCGGGGTGGTGTCACTGGGGGTGCCGTCCGGCGTGGCGCCGTCCGGGGTGGTGCCCGGCCGCTTCCGGAGCGCGGCGGCCAGCTCCGCCACGGTCAGCGACTCGAAGAGGGTGTTCAGCGGCAGGTGGACGCCGAACCGCCGCCGGATCCGGGCCGAGAGCTGGAGCCCGAGCAGGGAGTGCCCGCCGAGTTCGAAGAAGTCGTCGTGCACTCCGACCCGTTCCAGGCCGAGCAGTTCCGCCCACAGCGCCGTCAGGGCCGCCTCCGTCTCGTCCCCGGGCTCCGCGTACGCGGTGGAGACGCCCGGACGCGGGTGGACGCCGTGCGCCGCGGCAGCGCCCGCCTGCGGACCGCCCGACGGATCGTCCGACCGGCCGTCCGGCGGAGCGCCGACGCGGTGCCGGTGGATGTCGGCGAACACCGCGTCCAGGTCCTTGGCGACCACGGCGACCTGCGGGCCGAGGCCCGCGCCGAGCAGGCGCAGCAGCGCCTCGACGCCCTCCTCCGGCCGGATGCCCTGGTCGAGGTGCTCCCGCAGCGGCCCGGGCCCGCCGCGCCGGGCGGCCGCGGGCGGGAAGCGGTAGGCGGCGACCTCGGAGGAGGTGCCGTCCCGCAGCGCCGTCAGCCTGGTCTCCAGGTCGGTGACCCGCTTGAGCACGAAGTCCTCGACGCGCGCGACCTCTTGGCCGGACGCGTCCATCAGCGTGAAGTCCGCGGTGAAGGTCTCCTTGCCGCGCCGGTCCGCCGCCCGGAAGCGGTGGTGGCTGACGACGCGGCGCGGCAGCGGCGCGAGCAACGTGAGGCTCCCGTAGCCGAGCGGGATCCGGAACTCCTCGGCGAGGTTCATCCCGTGGAAGCCGGCGCCCAGGTCGAGCAGCGAGGGGTGGAGCGCGATCCGCTCCAGGTCCGCGGCGAACTCCTCCGGGAGTTCCAGCTCCGCCAGCGCCTCCGTCTCGCCCAGGTGCACCCGGCGCAGGCAGCGGGAGCGCGGGCCGAAGCCCATCGGCCCGGTGTGGGTGACGGCGCCCAGGTCGCGCATGCCGGCCGCGGAGATCAGCTCCGCGATGTCGTGCCGCCGCGGTGGGGCGGTGTCGTCCGGCACCGGGCCGACCGCGCCGGTCACGTGGACCTGCCAGCCCTCCTCCTCGGCCCGCCCGTCCCCGGCGGCATCGGCCGGGCGGCTCACCACCGCGAAGCGCGCCGGGGTGTGCCGCTTCTCCAGGACGACCCGCAGCTCCCGGCGCTGGTCCTCGCCCACGACCACCGGGGACAGGAAGGTGACCTCGCTCAGCACGGCCCGGGCGTCGCCGCTCTGGTGCTCGTGGACGGCCCGGGCGAGCTCCAGGTGGCCGGTGCCCGGCACCACCGCGTTGCCCGCCATGCGGTGCTCGTCGATCAGCCAGGACGTGGCCACGGCGAGGGAGACGGAGTACACCGCGGCGCTCTCGTCGTCCCGCAGGCAGGCGTCCAGCAGCGGGTGGTCGACCGGGCCGGTCCGGTTCCCGTCCGCGTCGCCCGGGTCGGCGGCGCCGACGGTGCGGACGGCCATGCCGACCTCCTGCCAGCCGTCCCAGTCGACCGACACGGTGTACGGGCCGCCGGTCGCCTCGGCGTGCTGCGCCAGGGCGTCGAGGAAGGCGTTGGCGGCGACGTAGTCGACCTGTCCGACGCCGCCGGTCAGCGCGAGGCTGGACGAGCAGTGGACGGTGAAGTCGGGCGACAGCCGGCGGGCCAGCGCGTCGACCACCAGGCCGCCGTGGACCTTGGGGTCCAGTACCCGGGCCGCGGCCTCGGCCGTCTTGAGCTGGGCGAGCCCGGCGGCCGGCACCCCGGCGGCGTGCACGATCCCGTCGACGGATCCGAACCGCTCCAGCGCCTGGTCGGCGACCCGGTGCATGGCGGCGGAGTCGGCCACGTCGGCGGCCGCGACCAGCACCTGCGCGCCGAGCCGCTCCAGCTCCAGGACGGCCCGGATCCGCTCGACCGTCCGGCCGGGCGGCGCGGGCTCGCCGGGCGCCGGGCTGTCGGCGAGCAGGCCCGCCCAGTCCTCCCGGGGCGGCAGCGGGCTGCGGCCGACCAGGACCAGCCGCGCCCGCGCGGCCGTGGCGAAGTGGCGGGCGAGCGAGAGGCCGATGCCGCCGAAGCCGCCGGTGATCAGGTAGACGCCGCCCTCGCGCAGCGGGGTGCGGGCGCCCGGCGCGTCCTCCACCCGCACCGGCCGGTGCGCGCGCCGCCAGCGGCGCCGGCCGCGCAGCGCGGTCAGCGGCCCTGACGACGGGTCGAGCAGTTCCTCGTACAGTTGCTCGCCGTCGGCCGGGGACCAGCTCCGGCCGGCCGGCAGCGAGAGGTCGACGGCCCGGCAGAGCGTGCCGGGCTGTTCCAGCGGCAGCACCAGGCAGGGCCCGGTGACGGTGGCCTTCTCCGGGGCGACCGGCTCCGTCCCGAGCACCGCGAAGGCGTCGCTGGAGACCACCGAGATGTCCAGCGGCGCGCCGGGGGCGTGGTCGGCCGCCGCCCGGTTGAGCCACAGCAGGCTGTGGAAGCCCCGCTCCAGCGTCTGCGCCGCCGACCGGCGCGGGCCGACCGACCACAGGTGCACCACCCGGTCGGGCAGGCCGCCGTCGGGGCCGATCCGCGCCACCAGGCGCTGGTGGTCGGCGAGGCTGCCGGGCGCGATCTCGTAGCAGCCGTCCGGGAGTTCGCGCCAGCCGGCGCCAGCCCGTACCGTGACGGCGCGGTGGCCGTCCGCCGCGAGCCGGGCGGCGAGCGCCTCGCCCACGCCCTCGTCGTCGACGAACAGCAGCCAGGACCGGGGCTCCCGGGGCGACGGCACCGGCCGGGGCGGCGCCGACTCCCAGACCGGCGTGTGGAACCAGTCCGCCAGGTCCGCCTTCTTCGCCAGGGACGGCGCGGGCCGGGCGGGGGTGCGGGGCGCCGGGTCGATCCAGTGGCGGCTCTCCTCGAACGGGTACGTCGGCAGCGCCACCCGGGGCGCGTCGTTGCCGCCGCTGACGGCGGACCAGTCCAGGTCCACGCCGGCGACCCAGAGCCGGCCGGCGGCGCCGAGCAGGAACCGCTCCTCCGGCTGCCGGTCGAACTCCCCGGGCAGCGAGGCGACCGCCACCCCCGCCGCGGCGGACGGGGGCCGCAGTTGGAGGGCCAGGCTGGTCAGCGACTGGCCGGGGCCGGTCTCCAGCAGCACCCGCCCGGGGTCCTCCCAGAGCCGGCGGACGCCGTCGGCGAAGCGGACCGGCAGGCGCAGGTGCCGCACCCAGTACCCGGGGTCGGTGACCAGGCCGGCGTCGGCCCAGTCGCCGGTGACGTTCGAGATGTACGGGATCCGGGGCGGGTGGAGCGTCACGCCCGCCGCCAGCTCGGCGAACTCCGCGGCGATCGGGTCCATCAGGTGCGAGTGGAAGGCGTGGGTGGTGCGCAGCGGCCGGGCCGCGATCCCCTCCTCGCCGAGCCGGGCCGCCAGCGCCCCGACCGCCTCGCCGGTCCCGGCGACCACGCACAGGGCGGGCCCGTTGACGGCGGCCAGCGAGAGGTGCTCGTCCAGCAGGCCGAGGACCCGTTCCTCAGGCAGCGGCACGGCCAGCATGGCGCCCCCGGGCAGTCCCTCGATCAGCCGGGCCCGGTGGGCGACCAGCAGCAGCGCGTCGTCCAGCGAGAGCACCCCGGCGAGGTGGGCCGCCACGTACTCGCCGATGCTGTAGCCGGCCAGGGCTGTCGGCCGGATCCCCCAGGACTCCCAGAGGCGGGCCAGCGCGTACTCGACCGCGAAGGTCGCCGGCTGTGCGTACAGGGTGCGGTCGAGTTCGCCGCGCGGGCCGTCGGCGGTGCCGCGGCGCAGCATCCGGCGCAGGTCGGGTCCGCCCGTCCCGCCGTCCGGTGCGTCCGCGGGGTACAGCAGGTCGCGCAGGTCGACGCCGAGGTGCGCCCGGAACCCCTCGGCGCAGCGGTCCAGTTCCCGGCGGAAGACCGGGTCGCCGGCGTGGACCTCGCGTCCCATGCCGACCCGCTGCTCGCCCAGGCCGGGGAAGACCAGGGCGACCTTGCGGGGCGATCCGTCGTGCTGGCCGCCGCGGACGGCGCGCGGGTCGCGCTCGCGCAGGGCGCGTGCGGTCTCGGCGGCGTCCTCGGCGATCACGAAGCGGCGGTGGCCGAAGTGGCGCCGACCGGTCTGGAGCGTCCGCGCGACCCCGGCGAGGTCCGGAGCGCCGCCGCCCGAGCGCTCGGCAGGGCGGTCGAGCCGGTCGGCGAGGCGGTCGGCGAGGCGGTCCGTGGCGGTCTCCAGCGCGGTGGCGGTGCGCGCCGAGAGCGGCAGCAGCCGGCGGGCGCGCCCGGTGGGCCGCCGCTCGGGCGCGGGGGCCTCCTCCAGGACGACGTGGGCGTTGGTGCCGCCCATGCCGAAGGAGCTGACGCCGGCCCGGCGCGGCCCGCCGTCGCCGCGCCAGTCGGTCAGCCGGGTGTTGACCCGGAACGGCACGGCGGTGAAGTCGATGGCCGGGTTGGCGACGTCGAAGTGCAGGCTCGGCGGGATCTGCCGGTGCTGGAGCGCCAGGACGGTCTTGATCAGCCCGGCGACGCCGGCCGCGGCGTGGGTGTGGCCGATGTTGCCCTTGACCGCCCCGATCGCGCAGCTGCCCGGCGCGAGGCCCTGGAACACCTGGGTCAGCGCCTCCACCTCGATCGGGTCGCCGAGTGGGGTGCCGCTGCCGTGCGCCTCCACGTACGAGACGGTGGCCGGGTCGACCTCGGCCATGGTGAGCGCGGCGCGGATGACGCGCGCCTGGCCCGCCACCCCGGGCGCGGTGAAGCCGATCCGCTCGGCGCCGTCGTTGCCGACCGCCGATCCCCGGATCACGGCCCGGATCGGGTCGCCGTCGGCGAGCGCGTCCTCCAGCCGCTTGAGCACGACCATGCCCGCGCCGTTGGCGGCGACGGTGCCCTGCGCCGTGGCGTCGAACGGGCGGCAGTGCCCGTCGGCGGAGAAGATCCCGCCGGGCTGGAGGAGGTAGCCCTGCCTCTGGTGGGCCCGGACGGTGGCGCCGCCCGCCAGCGCGAGGTCGCACGCCCCGCTGAGCAGGGCCTGCCCGGCCAGGTGCACCGCGACCAGCGAGGTGGAACAGGCCGACTGGACGGTGAGCGCGGGGCCGGAGAGGTCGAGTTTGTAGGCGATCCTGGTCGCCAGGAAGTCCTTCTCGTTGGCGACGTTGCGGGCGAAGACCTCGCCCGGGTCGGTGCCGTCGATCCGGGCGTCCACGTGGTCGACGTAACTGTTGTAGTAGCTGCCCGCGTACACGCCGACCTGCCCCGGCACCGACCTCGGATCGTGGCCGGAGTCCTCCAGCGCCTCCCACGCGCACCGCAGCAGCACCCGGTGCTGGGGGTCCATCAGGTCGGCCTCCTTCGGGCTCACCCCGAAGAAGTCCGCGTCGAAGAGGTCCGCGTCCGCCAGGACGCCCTGCGCCGCCACGTAGTCCGGGTCGGTGCGCAGCGCCTCGGGGACGCCCGCGGCGGCCAGTTCCTCGGGCGAGAAGAAGGTGATCGACTCGGTGCCGGTGCGCAGGTTCTCCCAGTACTGCTCCGGGCCGGAGGCGCCGGGGAAGCGGCAGGCGAGTCCGATGACGGCGATCTCCAGGCCGGTCGTGCCGTCCGCCTCGGCGGGGTCGCGCTCCATCAGCCGTTCTCCTTCCGTGCGCCCGCCCGCTGTTGGCCGAGCTGTCGGCGCAGCCGGTTGCGGCCCCGGTCGTACCGCTCCCGGGTGCCGGGCTCGGGCTGCGCCGCTCCGCCACCGTCCTCGGCGAGGTACCGGGCGAGGGCGCCCACCGTGGGGCGCATGGTCAGTTCCACCAGCGGGACGTCCCGGCCGAGTTGCTCGCCCAGTCGGGCGGCGACCCGGCTCAGCAGCAGCGAGTTGCCGCCCAGGTCGAAGAAGTTGTCGTCGACGCCGACCCGCTCGGCGCCGAGCACCTCGGACCAGAGGGCCGCGATCCGCTGCTCCAGCGGGTCGTCGGACGCGGCCGGGGCCGGTGCGGCGGCGGCCGCCGGGGCGGGGGCCAGCAGTTCCGCGAGCCGCAGGCGCTGCACCTTGCCGGTCGCGCTGCGCGGGACGTCGTCCACCACGAAGACCCGGCTGGGCACCTTGAAGTCGGCGAGCCGGGCCGCCGCGAACTCGCGCAGCTCCCGCTCGACCACCTCCGCTCCCGGGCGCGGGACGACGGCCACCGCCACGTCCTCGCCCAGCGTGGGGTGGGGCAGCGCGAAGGCCACGGCCGTCTTGACGGCCGGGTGGCCGGTGAGGACGTCGTCGACCTCGGCCGGAGCGACCTTGGAGCCGCCCCGGTTGATGATCTCCTTGCTGCGCCCGACGACGTACAGGTAGCCGTCCTCGTCCAGCCGCCCCTCGTCCCCGGTGCGCAGCCAACCACCGGCGAAGGCAAGGGCGTTGGCCTCGGGGTTGGCCTCGTAACCGGCCATCACGTTGGCGCCCCGGATGGCGATCTCGCCGGCCTCGCCGGTCGGCACCTCGCGGCCGGCCTTGTCCAGGATCACCACCGGACCGCCCACCGGCAGGCCGACCGAGCGCGGCTTGCGCCGGCCCGGGGGCAGCGGGTTGCTGGTCACCAGCGAGCCGGCCTCGGTCATCCCGTACGCCTCGACGACCGGGGCCCCGAACGTGGTCTCCAACGCGGTGAGCACCGGGCCCGGCAGGGGGGCGGAGGCGGAGCGGATGAACCGGAGCCGGGCCGCGGCGAGGGTGTCGCGGTGGTCGTCGGCCACGGAGAGCAGGGCCTGGTGCATGGCCGGCACCGCCGTGTACCAGGTGGGGCCGAACTGCTCCAGCCAGGAGAAGAAGCCGGTGTCGCTGAAGCCCGGGGGGCAGATGATGCCCGCGCCGCGGACGAGCGTCGCCAGCAGGGTGCTGGTCAGGCCGTGGGCGTGGAAGAGCGGCATCACGTTGAGGCAGCGGTCGCCCTCGCCGAGGTCGAACGCCGCGCCGGTGTTGCGGGCGGCGACGCACAGGTTGGCGTGGGTGAGCGGCACCAGCTTGGGGCGGTCGGTCGTCCCGGAGGTGTGCAGGATCAGCGCGGTCTCGTCGGTGCCGGACGGACCGCCCTCGACGGCGGGCAGCGGGCCGCCCAGGTCGGCGCAGTCGAGCGTGAACTCGCCGGCGGGCGTGCCGGGTTCGCTGCTCAGCTCGATGACGCGCAGGCCGCGCTCGCGGGCCACCTCCACCGCGGGCGAGTCGTCGCCGCGCTCGACCAGGAGGGCGTCGGCCCGCATGTCGTCGAGGTAGAAGGCGAACTCCCGCCGCTGGTACGCGGGGTTGAGCGGGGCGCTCTGCGCGTACGAGGCCGTGCCCAGGAAGGCCGTCGCGAGGTCGGGGCCGTTGCGGAGCACGATGGCCACCCGGTGCCGGCGGCCGATGCCGAAGGAGTTCAGCGCCCGCCCGATCTCCTCGATCCGGTGGGCGAGCGCCCGGTAGCCGAGCGGGCTCCGGTCGGGTGCGAGCAGGGCGACGGCGTCCGGCCGGGCCGCCGCCTGGTCGGCGATCAACCGGCTCAGGCCGGTGGTCGGTGCGTCCTCGGTCACGGTCATCTTCGCTGTCCACTTCCTCGGTAGGGGGTCCCCGGGAGGGGGTTCACCGGCGGGGTTCACCGCGCCGGCAGGTCCACCACGGCCCAGGCGGCCGGCGGCCGGTCGGCGGCGATCCGGGTGCCGGTCCGGACCCGGGCGGGGCGCGGCTCCCCGTCGTCGATCCGTACGGCCAGCCGGTGCGGTGCGCCGGTGCCGGGCCGTAGGCGGTAGCGCAGGGGCGGCACCCGGAACCCGAGTCCGGAGGCCTTGGCCAGGGCCTCCTTCACGCACCACAGGTGCAGCGGGCGGACGGATCCGCAGGCCCGGCCCAGCGCGGCGAGTTCCGCGTCCGTGCCGAACCGGTGCAGGCCGCGCTCGGCGGTGGACCACTCGGTCTCCACGTCGACGCCCAGCCCGTCCGGCGCCCCGCGTTCGGCCCCGCGCCCGGCCCCGCCGACCCGGCCCGCCGGCGCCGGGTCGGCCCACCGCACGGCGACCACCACCTGCTCGGCCGTGTGCGCCACGGAGAACTGCACCACGGGCCGGAGGGCGACGCCGTCCCAGCTGACCAGCCGCACCGCGTCCGGATCGGCCAGGCCGATCCGCCGGTACGCGCCCGGCAGGTCGGGGACCAGGCCGAGCCGGAGCAGGCCGCGCCGGAGCGTGTGGCGGGCCGCGTACCACTGGTCCTGCCGGGCCTGGCCGACGAAGCCGCCGAGCCCGGACTCCCCCGCCCCGAGCCGCCCGGCCCGCACGGCCTCGGCCGCCGCGCCGGGCCGCACCGGGGCCCAGAGCAGCCGGAGGCCGCTCACGGCACCGCGACGTGGCCGTGCACCACGTCCTCCAGCGTGCGCACCCCGGGCCCGGCGGCGGCCGCGTAGCGGATCGCGCGCAGCACGCCGGGGAGGAACGCCCGCCGGTCCGCCACCCGGTGCAGGACCTCCACGTGCTCGCCGGAGCCCGCCGCCACCAGCCGGTGCTCGCTGACGGCGTCCCCCAGGCGGAAGGACGCGATGTCCGGGGCGGGCGCCCCCGGAGCGCGGGCGCCCTGCCAGGCCGCGGCCAGGTGGCGGGCCGTCCCGCTGGGGCGGTCGCGCTTGCCGACGAAGTGCAGATCGGTGACGCCCGCGTCCCAGCCCTCGTCCGTCAGCGCGGCCAGGTCCCGGACGAAGCGGGTGACGGCGAGCAGCGCGAGGCTGAAGTTGGCCGCCACGACGACGGACCGCTGCCGCCCCACCTCCGCCAGCAGCCGGTGGTGTCGGTCGCCGAGGCCGCTGGTGCCGATGACCAGCGCGCAGGGCACCGAGCGGGCCTGGTCGAGCAGGTCGGCGGTCGCCTCCTCGGCGGTGAAGTCGACCACGACGGGGTCCGCGTCCTTGACGTCCGCGAGCCGGCCCACCACCGGGGCGCCCACGTCCCCGGCCCCGCCCTCGCCCGGGCCACCGCCGGCCCCGGGGCGCAGCGACAACCGGGCCGCGAGGTCGAGGTCCGGGGCGTCGAGGACGGCCTGGCGGACGAGGCCCGCCATCCGCCCGGTCAGACCGGACACGACCACGGGAACGGTCACGACGCGACCTCCGCCGGGATCAGGCCCATCCGCCGGGCCAGTTCGCCCTCGACGACGCGTCGGCCCCCGAACAGGGCCTGGACGGCGTCGGCGGGCCAGTCGGCGGCGTCCACCGGGGTGTTCGGGAGGCCCAGCTCGGTCGCCAGGTCCTCCGCCAACCGGGCCGCCCGGCGGGCCAGGTCGACACAGCTCAGCAGGACCGCGAGCGCGGCCTGGCCGCCCGGCTGCCCGGCCTTGAAGCCCGGCCCGAACCGGGCGGCGGCCGCGGCGAGGGAGATCTCGATCTCCAGCCGGCTCAGTTCGTGGGCCAGCTCCTGCGAGGTGGACAGCGCCTCGACGCCCTCGCCGGTCGTCGCCAGCACCCGGCGCAGGTCGGCCACGACGCGTGCCGGCCAGGCCGGGGCCCGGCGGACGAACGCCCAGGCGTAGCCGTCCAGGACGGCCGCCGGCAGGCCGGTCGGGGACCAGTCGACGGGCCGGGAGAGGGCCGTCGGGGCGAGGGCGACCCCGTCGAGGTCCGCCCAGCCCCAGCCCGTGGCCCGTCCGGCGCCGTGCAGCCGCACGCCCGGGGCGTCGTGCCGGACGAGCGCCAGCCTGGCCTCCCCGTCCAGCGCGACGCCGACCACCGACAGATCGGCGTCCTCGGTCGCGTACCGGTAGCGGCCGTGCAGGACGACCCGGCCGCCGTCCTCGGCGGCCCGGAGGGTGGCCCGGACGGTGGGCGCGGCGAGGCTGAACAGGGCGTTCGGCGTGAACAGGCCCAGGGCCGCGGTGAGCCGGCCGGTCCGGACGCCGTCGGCCTCCGCCGCGGCGTCGACGGTGTCGACGGCGTCGAAGGCGTCGAAGGCGTCGAGCAGCGGCAGCACCCCGTGGACGTGCTCGGTCAGCGCCGCCGCCAGCGCGAAGGGGTGCCGCTGCCAGACCTCGTCCAGCGCCTCCTCGACGCCGCCCGGGGCGAGTTCGCCCGAGGGGACGCCGCCCGCGGGAAGGTCGAGGCCGCGGCAGGCCAGCAGCCCGTGCAGGGCCCGCAGCTCGGAGCTCATGCGCCGCCCCCTTCGGCGAGCCGCGCGCTGACGAAGCGCACGATGGAGTCGACCGAGGTGAGGTGCTCCGGGTCGGCCTCGGGGTCGAGCACGACGCCGTACCGCTGCTCCAGCACCTCCAACAGGTTGATGTAGCCGATGGAGTTGACCCCGGCCCGGTCCAGCTCGCCCCCGGCGGCCCGCAGGTCGGCGACGGTGACGACCCGTCCGGTGGCCGTCTCCACGATCTGCTCGATCTGCTCGCGCAGGTCCGGGACGTCCGGGAGGCCCGTGTCGGCCCGGGCGGCGTCGTTGACTGTGCTCATCCGTTGCTCTCCAGTTCAGGGGAATGGCCGTCGGCTCCGCCGGCCCGGGCGTCCGCGACCAGGCGCCGCAGCTCGGTCACCCGGACCTTGCCGACGGTCGACCGGGGGATCGCGGGCAGGAACGTCACCCGTCCGGGCACCTTGAAGGGCGCGAGGTCCGCCCGGCAGGCGTCCAGGACCTCGGTCCGGGTGATCCGCCCGGCGGCGGTCAGCGCGGCGTGCAGTACCGTCTCGCCGTTGGCGTCGGCGTCCGCGAACACCACGGCGTCGGCCACCGCGTCGAGCGCGAGGAGGATCCGTTCCACCTCGGTCGGGTCGATCTTCCGGCCGGCCAGGTTGATCGGCCCGCCGAGCCGGCCGGTGATGAACAGCCGGCCGTCCGCCAGCCGCCCGAGGTCGCCGGTGCGGTAGTAGCCGTCGGCGTCCAGCCGCTGCGCGAACGCCCCCGGCGCGTTGAGGTAGCCGGCCGCCATCGAGGCCGTCCGCACCCGCACCTCGGACTCGCCGGTGGGCAGTTCCACCACCGTGACCGAGACGCCCGGCAGCGCGCTGCCCAGCCCCTCGGTGCGGCCGGGGTCCCGTTCGTACGTGCACGGGCCCGTCTCGGCGACACCGTAGTAGTCGGCGATGCGCACGCCGTACCGCGCCTCGAACTCCCGCCGGACACCGGGGTCGAGCACCGCCGCCGCGGAGACGGCCCGGGTCACGGTCGCGAACGCGCCGAGGTCCGGCCGGGACGCGGTCGCGAGCAGCCGGTAGGCCAGCGGGAAGGCGACCAGCCGGGTCGCCGCCGCGCGGGCGACGGCTCGCGAGATACCGCCGGAGGTGGGCACGCCCTGGTAGAGGTGCAGTTCGGCACCGGTCAGGAAGACCGGCAGCAGCGAGGTGTTGAACGCGAGCCCGTTGGTGAACCCGGCCAGGCACAGCACCCGGTCGTCCGGGCCGAGCCCGGTGCCGGCCACCCAGGTGCGGGCCGCCGAGACGACGGCCTGCGCGGTGAACTCCAGGCACTTCGGCAGGCCCGTGCTGCCGGAGGTGAACCGGCAGGTCGCGGTGGCCGCTCGGGGCGCGGGGGCCCCGGTGGCCGTCGCGGGCAGCAGGGCCAGGGTCAGCGAGCTGCCCGGTACGGCCGTCGCCCGGTTGTCGAGCGGGAACGGCCCGGCCCCGTCGTGGAGGAAGGCGGAGACGCCGCAGCTCGTCCGGATGCCCTCCAGCTCGGCGGCGCCGAACTTCGCGTCGGCGAGGAAGGGCAGCCGCCCGGCGACCAGCAGGGCGTAGTAGGAGACCAGGTACTCCGCGCTGTTGCCGGCGTACAGCCCGACGTTGACCAGGCCGGGTCCGAGCAGCGCGTCCAGCGTCCGGGCCCGCTCGCGGACGAGGGCGGCGAAGCCGGCGTACGTCAGCTCCGCACCGCCGCCGACCACGGCCCGGCGGTCGCCGTGCTCGGCGCACGCCGCCAGGAACACCTCGCCGAGCGCACGTCCGTCAGCCACGACGCACCCCCTCCCCGGCGTGGCCGGCGCGGCCGGCGGGGTCGAGCTCCAGCTCCGCCCGGCAGGCCAGGCTGTGGTTGGCGATCGTCAGCATCGTCGTCTGGCTCCCGCCCGACATCCGGAAGCCGCGCACCTGGGCGTGGGCCCGCAGCGAGACGCTGTCCCACATGTAGCCCGCGCCGCCCTCCAAGTCGGTGCAGAGCGCGGCCAGTTCATTGGCCTTCTCGACGCAGAACCACTTGAGCTCGGCGATCTCGGGCACCGTGCTGCCACCGGACGTCACCCGCAGGTAGGCGTCCGCGATGCCCGCCTCCATCAGCTCCTGGCGGGCCCGGGCACGGGCCAGCGCATGGGAGTTGACCGGCCAGGCGCCCAGCGGACGGCCGCCGAGGCTACGGCCGCGGACGTACCCGGTGATGTGCTCCAGCAGCGCGCGGTGGGTGAAGAAGGCGTCGGCGGCGATCAGCAGGCGCATCCGCGACATCACGCGGTTCCACCGCATCAACTGGCTGACCCCGCTGCGCGCCACCACCTGGTCGGTGGAGAGCCGCACGCCGTCGAACTCCACCAGGGCCGAATCGACGGCGCGGGTACCGAACTTGTCGTACACCTCGGTCACCCGCACGCCCGGGGCGGACTTCTCCACCGCGAGGATGGCGGGCGCGCCGTCGAGGAGGGCGCTGACGAAGCACAGGTCGGCGGTCGCACCGTTGATCACGAACTTCTTGCGGCCCCGGAGGACGAGCCCCGCCCCCTCGGTGGTCGCGGTCGCGGGCTCCTCGGCGGACGGGTCGGTGTCGCACTGACAGGCCACCAGCTCGCCCGAGAGCAGCCCCGGGAGGTAGCGGTCCCGCAGCGCGGGATCCCGGGCGGAGACCAGCCAGTCGCAGGCGATCTCGTTCTGGACGTGCATCGCGAGGGCGATGCCGCCGTCGCGGACGCCGGCCAGCGCCTCCCCGAGCACCAGCGAGCCGAGCAGGCCCAACCCCTGCCCGCCCCGCTCGCGCGGGACCGACACGCCCAGGTAGCCGCTCGCCGCCAACTCCCGCCAGGCCTCCCGGCGGAGCGGCCCGCCGGCGGTGGTGCGCCACTTGTCGAGCCACTCCGGGGTGAAGTAGCCCACCGCCCGGGCCTGAAGATCACGGTGACTGTCCGTCAGATGCGCGGACAGGACGCTGTTGCTCACGATGGAATCCACGCTGCTCCCTGTGGTCGGGCCTCGGCTCGGCGTTCAGCTCGGCTGCTGCGGGCCGCGGGTGCTCTGAGGGGTGTGGTCGACGTTCTGAGAGGTGTGGTCGACGTTCCGAGGGCTGTGCACGCTCTGGTGGCTGTAGGCGATCGGCGCCCGGTCCCACTTGACGGCGTTCTCGTCGGGCGTTCCGGCCACCAGGACGTAGATGACCTCCTCCTCGGCCCCCAGCCGGGCCAGGTCACTGATCCGCCCGGCGTCGAACCCGCCGAGGCAGCTGATGCCGAAGTCCTGTGCGGCGGCCCCGAGGGACAACCGCTGCGCGATGCTCGCGGCGTGGAAGTGCAGTTCGGCCAGGCCCTGTTGACCGCGCTCGCCCAGCAGTTGGCCCACCGGGGCGTGCAGGGTCAGGACGACCGCGCAGTTCGCCGCCACGCCCTGGTTCATGCACGACGCGACAACCGCCTGCTCCGATCCGCCGTCACCGCCGACCGGCAGCAGACGGTGGCCCTCGGCGTCGTACTCGTAGGCGCCCGAGGGCACGCCGTCCACGCTGCGGACCAGCAGGCGCAGGCCCGCGAGCGGCCCGTCCGCGCAGTCCACCGTCACCCCGCCGCGCACGGCCGCCAGCGCCCGTCCGAGCGCGTCGGCGTCGAGCGGCTTCGCCAGAAAGCCCTTGGCCGACTGCCGGCCGAGGACGACCGGGCCGAGGTCCTCGGGGAGGACCCCGTCCCGCCCGGCCAGGGCCACCGGCGCAGCGGACCCGTCGACCGCACCGCCTGGCGCCGCGTCGCCCGGGAGCCCGCCGCCCCGAGGCCCGCCACTCGGCCGCACCGACGCGGTGCGGCCGAACCGCAGGGGCAGCACCCGGGGTTGGTGGTAGGTGCTGACGGGACTGACCAGGCCCCAGGCCTCGCGCTCGGACGGATCCGGCTCCTCCAGGTGCGAGCCGCTGTCGTGCCGCCAGATCGGCAGCGCGAACGGGTTCGCGGTCCGGATACCGCCCGACCCGCCCTGCGCGGGCCTGCTGCCCGCCGGCCCGCGCTGCGCCGAAGCGTCCAGGGTGACCAGCGCCTGCGGCTCCCGGCACAGGTCCTCCAGCCCGAACACCCGGGAGACCTCGCCGCGGTCGAAGCGCAGCCGGACGACGGCGGCGAACCCCGCATCGGCACCGGCCAGCGCGATGTTGGTCGCGGCATGGGCGCCGTCCAGGTGCGTGTAGAGGTAGCCCCGCCGGCCGTACTTGCGCATGGCGTGCCACGGTCGGCCCACCACGGCCACCACGGCGGCGGGCAGTTCGTCGGTCGCCGGCGCCTCGGTCGCCAGCACGGCGGCGATCTCCCGGCGGTCGACGGCGGTCATCCGGCGCAGGCTGCAGCCGGCCACGTCGTACTGGTAGAGCACGTAGTCGTGGGCCCCCTGGAAGGCCACCAGCACCTCGAAGGGGTAGAGCGCGCCGGCGGACGGGGTCGTCCGGGCCCGCATCAGGGTCTTCCCCTTGGTGATCACCGCGCCCGAGCGCTCCCCGTACCCCAGCCCGAGGACCTCGGCGACCCGCCTCCAGACGATGCTCACGCCCGGATCCGGCGCGTCGGCCGGGCTGGGGACGGTCGCCAGGCTCGACCGCAGGCGGGTCTCGTTCCAGAAGTTGGCGAGCAGAGGATTGGTCAACTCTTCGACACCCATGGGTCCTCTCGCGTTCTCGGATCGGTGGCGGGAGATCTCGGGAAATGGGAGGTCGGCCCGGATCAGAGGTCTGATCGCCGACAGTCGCAAAGCAATCAGCCGACCGTCGGGCCTGTCCAGCAAATGCCATTGGCACACTCCGGCCATGGCCTCGCCCGGCCGACGCGGGCGGCTCGGTCTGCGGCGACCGGCGGCCGGGGAGGCGGCGCCTGTCATGATCGCGTCCGCTGGCTGAGATGCGGGCTTCCGGACGAGGGGGTCCTGACGGACGATGGGGTTGCAGTCCGTACCGGAGGGAATCCCGACCGTAGGCAATCCGTCCGGCCCGAACGGCGTGCGGCGCGGGATTCTCAAGGGATTGGGGGACGCGTGCAGGTGCAACACGAGCGGCGCGAGCCGTTGATACCCGAGGCGCGGATGGGCAGAATCCTCGACTCGGCGCGTCGGACCATCCACGAACTCGCCAGCACCGTCAGCGAACTGGACCGCGAGCTGGCCGGCTTCCACGCCGACGCGCTGCCCGCACAGCTCGACCGTCAGGGCAGCCAGGCCGTGGAGGTCTTCCGGGGCGCGGCGGACGTGCGGGTCCTCCTGCAGGACGCCACCGCGATGGTGACCAACCGGATCCTCAGCATGTATCCCGGCACACCGCTACCGGCCCCGCTCCTCGCGGCCGACCAGCGCCGGGGCGAGGAGGCGCTGGGCCGGGGGGTGGCGATCCGGACGATCCACAGCGAGTCGATGCTCCGGGTGCCACGCGGCCGGGCCCACCTGAACGCGCTGCGCACCGCGGGCGCCGAGATCCGCACCGCCCCCACCCTGCCCTACCGCCTCCTCGTGCTGGACTCCAGCCTGGCGCTCGTCCCGGCCCTGGGGAACGACGAGGGGACCGAGCCCGCGGTGGGCGTGGTGCGCAGCCCCGATCTGGTACGACTCTTCGAGCAGCTCTTCGAGTTCTGCTGGCAGGGCGCCCGCCCGGCCGAGAGCGCCACCACCTCCCGCCCCGGGCAGCCGACGAGGCGCCAGTACGAGGTGCTGCGGCTCATGCGGCTGGGGTACAAGGA
Source organism: Kitasatospora sp. NPDC087861 (assembly GCF_044742585.1). Lineage (NCBI taxonomy): Bacteria > Bacillati > Actinomycetota > Actinomycetes > Kitasatosporales > Streptomycetaceae > Kitasatospora > Kitasatospora sp. NPDC087861. The sequence goes on along the minus strand of NZ_JBIUUS010000008.1, from coordinate 59,008 downwards.
CGAGGCGATCGCCCGGGAGATCGGGGTCTCCTCCCGCACCATGCGGCGGATCGTCGCGGCGCTCTACGAACAGCTCGACGCGAGCAGCCGGTTCAGCGCGGGCATGGCCGTCCAGTCGCGTGGCTGGCTGTCCCGGCCACCCGACTGACCGGCGCCCGAAGCCTCGACCGGCCAGGCCCTCAAGCGGCCAGGCCCTCAGCCCGCCAGGCCCTCGATCACCTCGGCCCCCGGGAGCCGGCCCAGCGCGGCGCCCGGCAGGATCAGCTTCCCCCGGCGCCGCCCGCTGCCCACCAGCACGTGCGGGGCGGCGGCCACCGCCGCGTCGATCAGCAGCGGCCAGGTGCCGGGAAGCCCGACGGGGGTGATGCCGCCGTACTCCATGCCGGTCTCGGCGACGGCCGTGTCCATCGACGCGAACGACGCCTTGCGCGCCCCGAGGTGCTTCCGGACGGCCTGGTTCACATCCAGCCGGGTGGTGGCGAGCACCACACAGGCCGCCAGGGTGACCTCCCCGCCGCGCTTGGCGGCGACCACCACACAGTTCGCGGAGAACTCCAGCGGAGCGTCGTAGGCCTCGCAGAACGCCGCCGTGTCCGCCTTCTCGGGATCGGTGTCCACGTAGACCACCGACCGGGCCGCCTCCCGCGCGTCCCAGTTCTTGAGCGCGTCGACCACCGGAGCGGCGAGTTCGTCACAGGCGTCCAACGCCAGGCGGGCGAGCGGGAAGTTCCCGAACGGCGGGTTCACGTGGTCACTCATGGGCCGACTCTAGCGAACTCCCGCCTCCCCCACCCGAATCCGCCCCGGCCGGCGGCCGATTGGCGACACCGACCGGTCCCACTCCCCGGACGGCCGGCGCTACGGCTTCTCCTTCTTGTACGTCATCGACTTCCCCTCGTTCAACCGCTGGACCAGGTCGAAGGCCGCGACCGCGAGCGGCATGAGGTTCGGGGTGCGCAGTTCGTCCTTCATCCGGCGCAGCTCGGCCACCAAGGCGGTCTCCTCCTTGCCGAGCCCGCCCACCTGGTCGTCCACCGAGCCCAGCGCGCCGAGGGAGCCGTGGATGTGCACCCAGTCCTCCTCGGTGACCTCGGCCTTCTCCACCTCGGTCAGGTGCGTGTACTTCCGCAGCAGGTCCTTGCCGGCCGGCATGCCCATCAGCCACTGGTGGCGGGTCAGCGGGATCGCCCGCTCCCGGCGATCGCCGGCGTCCCCGTGCTCGACGGTCTCGGGGTACACCCGGGCCTGCCGGTCGGTCGGGTCGAAGCCGGCCGCCCGCAGGATGAACGCGGCGAACTCCTCCGGGTGCGCGCGGTAGTGGATCCGGAACGGAAGGGGCAGCAGCGTGAAGTTGTGGGCGAAGGACGTGCGGGACATCAGACCGCCCGCGATCGACTTCGAGTTCGACCTGGGCCCCAGTTTGCTGCCGTACACCAGGTAGCTGCCGACCAGCGTGGTCAGTCCGACCAGCGCGGCCGTGGGCTCACCGCCGGTGACCTCCTTGCCGAGGCCCTTGGCCTGCTTCTCGGCCTGCCGGCGGACGCGGTCGACCTCGACGAGGGTGTCCACGTGCAGGTCCCCGCCGGCCTCCTTCCGCCGGTCGAAGGCGGAGCCCGAGGTGTGCCAGGGGCGCTTGGCCGGCACGCTGAGGTACTTCAGCAGCCGGGGCAGCTCGTCGAGCTTGAAACCGCCGGTCATCTGCGGCGCGTAGACGATCTCACCGCGCAGCGGGAACACCATGATCCCGGGGTCCGCCGTGAAGCCCCCGAGCTCCACTTCCTGGAGCGGGAAGGACTCCTGGTCCTTCCTGGCGTCCAGGGCCGCCGAGACCCGGGTGATCTCGCCCATCACCTGGAGGAGTTCGTCCTTCGTGGTGAGTGGTTCGGTCACCCATTCCAGGGCCGAGCCGCCCGTCGGGCTGACGTCCGAGGTGAGCTTGTAGTCCGCACCCCGGCCGACGACACCCATCTTGGGGACGTCACGGCCGCGGATGGGGGTCTCCCGGATCTCGCCGTTCGCCATCAGCGGGTAGGCGGCGTCCTCCACGCGCTTCGCGTACTCGGTGGGCTTCTCCTGCTGCGCCCGCTCCAGCCGTGCCCGGCCCGCGGCGGTGGCCGCGAACCGAGGGGCGTCGGTCGGCCGCGTCCGCGGCAGGGCCGTGAGCCACTCGTTCTGGAGCTCGTCGGGGGTCCTGGTCAGTTCGGTCTGGTCCAGGAGATCGCCGTATTGCTTGCGGGCCATGTTCATGAGGATCTTCGCACCGAGGAGGCCGTCACGCCGTGCGACCTCGTCCTGGTACGCCTGCTCGTCCTCGTCGGTGAGGTTGTCGTGGTCGCGCACCCGCCACTGCGACTCGAACTCGAAGCCGACGCGCCGTTGGATCGCGGCGCCCGGCCCGGCGCCGTCGTGCTCCTCGCCGTCGGCGGCGCAGCGTTGGACGCTCTCGCCGCGGGCGACCCGGGCGCCGATGTCGGCCGCCTCGCGCTCCCACCTGTCGTCGGGGTCGCTGAGGCCGGCGGGGGCGCCGCGCTGGGTGGTGTGGTGGATCTCGTGGGCCATCGTCTCGACGTCGCGCAGGACGCTCGCGCTCTGGACGACGATGTTGTCGCCGACGGTGTACGCCTTGGCGTTGATGCCCGCGGCGGCCTGCTCGTCGACCGAGACCCTGACGTGGTCGAGCTTGGTGCCGAAGGCGTTCTCCATGGTCCGGCGCACATCGCCCGGCAGCCGATGGCCGCCGCGCCCGGCCGATCTCGCGGCCTCCCGCACGGCGTCGGCCCCGCCCGCCTCGCCGCCCCCGGAGCGCTGCACGGCGCCGTGGCCGGGGTCGGCGCCGTGCCCGTGCCGCTCGCGCTCGACCATGCGCGCGACGGCCGCGTTCCCGATCGACCCTTGCAGGGCACCCGGCGCACCCGCCCGCAGCGGCCTGCCGCGTCCGGCGGCGGCCGTGCCGGCCGTCCGCGTGCCGGTCGTCCGACCGGCACCGCGGGGCTCGGCCCGTTCGCGGTCGCAACCGGTGTTCCGTTGGGACTCGGTGATCTGCCGCATGAAGGATCCGTTCGAACGAGATCTCTTGCATCGCCTTGGGAGTTGGGAGCGACCATGCCGCAGGAAGCGTCGCGACGGAAGAGCGCAGCGGGCAGACGGCGGCGCAATCCGGGCTGCCCGATCGGGCAGCCCGACGGCCCGGGACGGCGTGGCGGCCGGCTCGTTCGATCAGGGTCGTCATACATCCGGAGGAGGAGGGCGGATCGGGTGCGTACTACTGCAGGCCGAGCCGGGAACCCGACTGCGCGCCGACGGGAATCGCTCCTTCCGTTCCTAGGCTGACGAGCAGTCCTGACGGTGCGTATCCGATCAGGAGACGTGAACGCGAGGAACGATGACGACATACAGGTACACCGTGGCCGAGCTGCGCGGGCAGCTACGACAGCTGCTCCTCACCGGCCTGGCCGTCGCGGTCGGCGTGGCGTTCCTGATCGCGTCGGTCAGCGGAAGCGGTGCCCTGGTCGACTCCTACAGCCAGACGGCCGCCGCCGAGGTGGGCCCCGGGGATCTCCAGGCGGTCCCGGCCACCGAGGGCCGGTCCGTGCCGAAGCCCCTCAGCGACGCCACCGCCGCCCGCGCGCGCCAGGTGCCCGGCGTGGCGGCCGCATCGCTGCGGCTGGTCGGCCAGGGCGGTGTCCTCACCCCGGCCGGGCGCCCGCTCGACGACGCCGCCGTGGTCAGCTCGATCGCCGCCGACCCCGCCCTGCGCTGGCAGCTGCTGAAGGACGGCCGGTGGCCGGGCGCACCCGGCGAGGTGCTGCTCGACGCCGACACCGCCCGGCGGATCGACGCCCGCCCCGGCAGCAGCGTCCGGCTGGCCCGGGCCGACGGAAGCACCGACGACGCCGTCCTCGTCGGCACCCTGGACGGCCGGGGCGCGCCCGGCTTCGCCGGCCGTCCCGTCATCGGCGTCCCGGCCGACCGGGTGGACCGGTACGCGACCCGGATCACCGGCACCCAGCTCGACCTCCGGCTCGCCCCCGGCGCCTCCCGCACCCGGACCGCCGAGGCCCTGCGCCAGGCGCTCGACGGGCAGGCCGAGGTCCGCACCAGGGACGCCTCGGTCGCCGAGGCGACCAGGCAGAGCCGGACCGTCTACGGGGTCGTGCTGATCGCCGCGCTGTCCTTCGTACTCATCGCGCTCGCCGTCGCCCGGATGGTCGTCAGCAACACCTTCTCGGTCGTCCTCGCCCAGCGCACCCGCCAGCTCGCCCTGCTGCGCTGCATCGGCGCCGACCGCGCGCAGGTGCGACGGGTGATCCGCCGTCAGGGCCTGCTGCTGGGCACCGGCGCCTCCGCCGCCGGGGTGCTGCTCGGTACGGCGCTGTGCGCGGCGGGTACCGCGCTGGCGGGCCTGGCGGACCTCGGACCGGTGCACATCTCGCTCACCCCGGCTCCGGCCACCTGCGCGCTGGCCGCGCTGTTCGGCGTCCTGCTCACCGTCCTGGCCGTACGCGGCCCGGCGAAGGCCGCCTCGGCGGTGCCGCCGATCGCCGCGCTCGGCGGCGCGCACCAGGCCGCCGACCGGCCGAAGCGCCTGGGCAAGGCGGTGTTCTCCGGGCTGCTGCTGGTGTTCGGCGGCGCCATGCTGGCCGCCGGGGCCCTGGCCGGGCCGCCGCTGTCCCTGCTCGCCGCCACGATCGGTGCCATCGCCAGCTTCTTCGGCGTGCTGCGCCTGAGCCATCGGCTGCTGCCGCCGATCGTCGGCGTCCTCGGGGTGCCCGCACGGCGGCTCTGCGGGACGGCGGGGCGGCTGGCGACGCAGCAGCTGCGGCTCAACCCCGGGCGGACCGGCGCGACCGGTGCGGCGCTGCTGCTCGGGGTCACGGTGATGGTCAGCGCGGTCACCGCGTTGGGGATCACCGGCAACTCGCTGGTGCCGCTGGTCTCGGCCCGGCAGCCGGCCGTTTTCTCGGTGGCCGCCGAGGAGGGACCGGTGCCTGCCGGGGCGCTCGGCGCACTGGCCGGCGAGCGCCGGCTCCGGGTCACGCCCGTCCGCTCGGCCACGGTGGAGGTCGACGGCCGGAGCACGCTCGTGGTCACCGCCGATCCCGCAGCGCTCAACCCCGCCGCCGAAGGCGTGGCGCGAGCGCGCGGGCTGTCGGACGGCGCGGCGCTGAACGGGCTCGGCGGCGATCCGGGCGAGCACCGGGTGACGTCGGCCGGGCGCCCCGCAGGCGTGTTGCGGTTCGAGGACGGCCGCAGTGGGCTTCCGTTCGCCCTGCAGTCGGGGGCCGTGCTGTACGTGACGCCGACGACCCTGGACCGGCTGGCGCCGGACGCGGCCGTCACCACGGCGTGGGTCGGCCCTGCGGAGGGCACCGACCGGCTCGCCGCCCGGCAGCTGATGGACCGGGCACTGGCCGGCTACTCCCAGGTCAAGGTCACCGATACGACGGTGCAGGCCCAGACGCTGCGCTCGTTGCTCGACCGGATGATGCTGATCACGATGGCGCTGCTGAGCTTCTCCGTCGCCATCGCGGGGATCGGGGTGGCGGCCACGCTGATGCTCGGGGTCAGCGAACGGGCGCGGGAGATCGGGATGTTGCGCGCGATCGGTCTGTCCGGGCAGCAACTGCGACGGATGCTCACCCTGGAGGCCCTGCTGCTCTCGCTGGCGGGGGCGCTGGTCGGGACGGTGCTCGGGCTCGGGTACGGGTGGGTCGCGGCGCGGTCGGTGACCTCGACGGCGGGCACGGTGGGCGGGCCGCCGCTCCTCCCGGTGGCCGGCGTGCTGGCGCTGACCGTGCTGATCGGGCTGGGCGCGGCCGTACTGCCGGCCCGACGGGTACGGCGGATGACCATCGTGGCCGCGATGCGGACGGCGTAGCCCCGAGATGATCCGCACCCACCTGGCCAGGGCGTGTCCGCGCCGATCACCGGGACTCGCCGCGAGTACACCTCGCAGCGCATCGGGCCGCCGAACAGCAGGCGCTCGCCTTCGGAGACCGGCACGTGGTCCGCGTTCGCGGTGGGTGACGGAGCTCAGGGGCGTGCCCAAGGCAGGGCCGACCGAGGGCGGCGGTGTCAGCCTGTGCCGGCGGCGCGGGCGAAGGGTCCGTCCAGGGCAGCCCATTGCAGGAGCAGGATCGTTTTGCCGTCGGCGATGCGTCCGTCGCGAATCATGGCGAGAGCCTCCGTGAAGGGCAGTTCGAGTACTTCGATGTCCTCGCCCTCCTCCGCAAGACCGCCACCGGTTCCGGTGCGGTCGGCCGGGGCGTAGGGGGCGGCATAGAAGTGCAGGCGCTCGGTGACCGAGCCGGGGCTCATATAGGCGTCGACGACGTGGGCGATCGGGCCGAGCGTGACGCCGAGTTCCTCGGCGGCCTCGCGCCGGATGGCGGCGAGCGGGTCGTCGCCGTCGAGCAGTCCGGCGGCGGCCTCGACGAGCATGCCGTCCGGGTGGTCGTTGACGTAGGCCGGGTAGCGGAACTGACGGGTGAGTAGCACGCGGCCGCGCTCGGCGTCGTACGGCAGGACGACCGCGCCGTTGCCGCGGTCGTACGTCTCACGCTGCTGGGTTTCCCAACGCCCGTCGCGGCGGCGGTAGTCGAAGGTCGTGCGACGCAGGACGTGCCAGCCCTGGGAGGTGAGCTCCACGTCGCGGACCACGATGTCGGGGTTGCGGTCCAGGCCGCGACCGTCCCGGTCGAGGCCGGTGCGGCCGCGGTGGTCAGGGGTGTCGATGCCGGGGCGGGCCATCACGAGGCCGTGCCTTCCTTCGGGTTGCGGCGCGGGATCTCGGCCACGTCGTGGTAGACGGGCAGGCCGCGACGGCGGGCCGTGGCAACGTCCTGGTCGGCTCCGGTGGAGTCGCCGGGGAGCCGGAGCACGGCGTCGCAGTGGGCGAGCAGGCGCTCGGCGGTCGGGTAGAGCACCTGGTCGGCGAGTGGGTCCGTGGGGCCCGCGCCGGCCGAGCGCAGGACGGGCAGGGCCACCCACTCCCCGATCACGGGCACGTGGCCGGCGGCGAAGACCGGCCACGCTGCCGCTTCGAGGCGGGCAAGGTTGGCGGCCATGGCCCGCGGGTCGCCGCCGGTGCCGGAACGGTAGGGCCCGGCGATGAGGATGAGCATCGGTTTGTCGGTCATGGCGCGCTACGATACATGCAGAAACGTGCAAAACCATGAAGGAGTGTGGATGCTGGCCGCTCAACGACGTACTCACCTGTTGGACCTGCTCGCCCGACAGGGCAGGATCGTCGCCAAGGACGTGGCCGCAGACCTGGGCATCTCCGAGGACAGCGTGCGTCGCGACCTGCGCGACCTCGCCGCCGAGGGACTGTGCCAGCGTGTCTACGGCGGGGCGTTGCCCGTCTCCCCGGCCGTGGCCGACTACGCCGCCCGGAAGACGGTTACCCCCGACGGCAAGCAGAAGGTCGCCGCGGTGGCCGCCGCGCTGGTGCGGCCGGGCAGCGCCCTGATCCTGGACGGCGGCACCACCGCCCTCGCTGTGGCCCAGGCCCTTCCGCCGGACCTGGACTGCACCGTGATCACCCATAGCCCGACCGTCGCGGTCGCGCTGCTGGAGCACCCGCAGGCCGAGGTCTTCCTGCTCGGTGGCCGCATCTTCAAGCACTCCGCGGTCGCCTGCGGCGCGGCCGCGGTCGAGGCCGCCCAGAACATCTCCGCCGACCTCTGCCTGTTGGGCGTCACCGGCGTCCACCCGGACGCGGGGCTTACCACCGGCGACGCCGAGGAGGCCGCGATGAAGCGCACCCTGGCCGCACGGGCCGCGGACACCTACATCCTCGCCTCGTCCGAGAAGATCGGCACGGCATCACGGTTCCGCGTCCTGCCCTGGGAGGACATCAGCGGACTGATCACCGACGCCGACCCCCACCACGCCGTCGTCGAGTCGCTTACGGCGCGCGGTGTGGAAGTCCTGGCAGCCGGCTGAAAGCTACGGGCCGAACAGCAGGGGATCACCGGAGATTCAAGGCACCACCGCCCCCAGTCGCGCATGATCGGACAACCCCGCCCAAGGATGCGGACCGGGCCGACGACCGCGCCCCTCCGACGTCACCGCGAGCGCTTGACGTCGTCAGGCAACGGCAGTGTCGGGCCGGATCCGAGTGGCGTGGGTGAGCCAGCAGGCGGCGGCGAGGCAGAGGGCGGAGAGCGCGGTCAGGAGCACGGGGACGGCGGTGATCCCGAGGTGGTCGATGGCCGTGCCGAGGGCGGGGGTGGCGGCGACGCCGCCGGCCATGGAGGCCGCGATGACCCAGGCGCCGGCCCTGCTCGCCCGGGGGGCGGCCTGGTTGAGCCAGGGCAGTCCGGTGGGGAAGATCGGCGCGATGAAGAGGCCGGCTCCGGCGTACGCGTAGGGGGCGAGTGCGGACACCGGGGCGAGGGCGAGGCAGGCGGTCATGCCCGCGCAGCCGGCGGTGACGACGACGGGTGCCGACCAGCGCGAGACCAGCGGGGCGACGAGGAACCGGCCGACCGTCATCATCAGCCAGTAACCGGAGGTGGCGGCCACCGCGATCTCGCTCTGGTGGCCGACGGCCTCCAGGTGGGTGGGCTCCCAGCCGCCGATCGCGCTCTCGACGCCGACGTGCAGGACGTAGAGGAGGACGAAGACGGCGAGAACCGCGGTGGCGCGGCGGCCGGTCGCGGGCGCGGCGCCCTGCGGCGCGGCCGGCTCGGGCCGGTCGTCGCGCACGCCGCGTACGGTGAGGACGAGCCCGGCGGACAGCGCGGCGAGCGCGGCGAACACCGCCGGGTGGCGGTCGCCGCCGAACACGCCGATCAGCGCGGGGCCCGCGATGGCTCCGACCCCGAAGTGCGCGTTGAGCAGGTTCAGCATGGCCGTGCTGCGCGGGCCGAACCCGACGGCGAACAGCTGGTTGAGGCCGTAGTCGATGCCTCCGAAGCCGAGCCCGGTGACCAGCGCCGCGACCAGGGCGAGCGGCCAGGTCGGAGCGAGGGCGAAGCCCAGGCCGCCGACGGCCATCAGGGCGTAGGAGGCGCCGAGCACGGTCCGGTTGCCGACGCGGCCGTGGAGCCGGTCGAAGATGAGCACGCCGCTGACGCCGCCGACGAAGTGCGCGCCCAGGCCGAGCCCGGCACCGGATTCGCTGAGGCCGAAGCGTGTTCGGAGGGCGGGGATCGAGGGCCCGTAGAGCGCCTGTAGTGCTCCGATCAGGACGAAGCCCAGGCAGGACGCGACGACCGCGGTCCGGCTGAAGAGCACCTGGGCGGGGCGGGCGGTCTGCGCGGTGGACACGTCTGCTCCATCGGGGTCGGGCGCGCCGTCCGGCGCGGCGCATGAGCGGCCGCACGCCGCACCGGACGGCGCGGGCTCAGCGCAGGCGGTGGGCACCGGCAGCGGGGCGACTGCGGCCTCCAGTGCCGCGAAGGAGACAGGCCGCCGCCGCTGGGCACGTCACTGTCCACGTGGAGGTCGGCGGCGCCCATGGCGGAGGCCGCCTCCGGTGGGGGCGGAGGCGGCCTCCAGGGGGGGTTGCTGGGGCGTGTCCGACACTTCGCGCCCGGCGTCGCTCGCCCGGCGCGGACTGTCGGAGGCTCCTTAGGCTGGCAGGCCGACGGCCCGCTCGCGTCCGCGCCGCTGCTGGATGACCACGGCGGCGACCAGCAGGAGTCCCTGGGCGACGTTCTGCCAGAAGGTGTTGATGCCCTGGACGGTGAGGCCGTTCTGCAGGGCTCCGAGCAGGGCGACGGCCAGCAGGGTGCCGCCGATACCGCCCTTGCCGCCCTTGAGGGCGCAGCCGCCGAGGGCGGCGGCGGTGATGGCCTGGAGTTCCAGGCCCTCGCTGCCGGAGGTGGGCTGTCCGGAGCCGGTGCGCGCGGTGAGCAGGACGCCGGCGACGGCCGCGACCATGCCGGTGAGCGCGTACACCGAGAGCAGGTACTTGTTGAGGTTGATGCCGGCCAGTCGCGCGGCGGTGTCGTTGCCGCCGAGGGCGTAGATGTTGCGCCCGATGTCGGTGTACGTGAGCAGGACGTGCACGGCGGCGGCGATCAGGAGGAGGATCCACACCATCGTGGGCAGGCCGGCGATCCTGCCGCGGCTGAGGAAGACGAACAGCGGGTCGCCGAGCACGTAGCCCTGGGCGCGTCCGTCGGAGATCAGCTGGGCGACGCCCTTGTACGCGGCCAGTCCGGCCAGGGTGGCGATGGTCGGGTTGACCCGGCCGTAGATGATCACGGCACCGTTGAGCAGGCCGACGGCGGCGCCGACCAGCACGGCCGCGCCCATGCCGAGCAGCGCGCTGGAGCCGGTGGAGGTGAACACCATCGCGCTCACCACGGAGGCGAGGCCGGCTTGGGAGCCCACCGAGATGTCCAGGCCGCCGCAGATGATCACCACCGTCTGGACCACGGCGAGCAGCCCGGCGATGGTCGCCGCCTCGGCGATCACCTGGATGTTGTTCCAGCTCAGGTAGTTGAGGTTGAGCGAGCCGAACAGGGCGAGCACAGCCGCGAGGGCCAGCAGCAGGATGAGGTTCTGGCCACCGACGGCGTCGAGCAGCGCCCGCGGACCGGTCGGCCGCGCGCGCCCGGCCGGGGCCTGCGGCCGCTGGTCGGCGGTGGCGGAGGGGGTGGTCATCGGGCAACTCCGGTGGTGGCGTCGGTGTCGGTGGTACGGGGGCCGGTGGCGAGGTCGTCCGTCATGGCCAGGGCGAGGACGGCCTCCTCGGAGGCCTCGGCGCGGCCGAGTTCGCCGGTGACCCGGCCGTTCTGCATGACGAGGATCCGGTCGGCCAGGCCGAGGACCTCGGGCAGTTCGGAGGAGATCACCAGGACGGCGACGCCGTCGCGGGCCAGGTCGGCGATGATCTGGTAGATCTCGGCCTTGGCGCCGATGTCGACGCCGCGGGTCGGTTCGTCCAGGATCAGCAGCTCGGGGCGGCGGGCGAGCCAGCGGGCGAGCACCACCTTCTGCTGGTTGCCGCCGGAGAGCGTGCGGACCTCTGTCTCGATCGAGGGGGCGCGCACCCGCAGCCGGTCCGCGTACTCCTGGGCGAGCTGCTTCTCGGCGGTGCGCTTGACGAAGCGCCGGCGGCGCAGCCGGTCGAGGCTGACCAGAGAGGTGTTGTCCCGGATGGAGCGGTGCAGGAACAGCGCCTGGGCCTTGCGCTCCTCGGGGGCGAGACCCAGGCCGGCCCGGATCGCGTCCTTGGGGGAGCGCAGTCGCACCGCCCGGCCGCCGAGGAGGATCTCGCCGGAGCGGACCGGCGCGTCGCCGGCGAGGGCGAGGGCCAGTTCGGACCGGCCGGCGCCGATCAGCCCGGCGAGGGCGACCACCTCGCCGGCCCGGACCTGGAGGCTGACGTCGTGCACGTCGTCGGTGGTGAGGCCGCGGACATCCAGCACCACCCGGTCGGTGGCGACGTCCTGACGGACGAACAGGCCGGCCAGGTCTCGGCCGACCATCAGCCGGACCAGCTCGCGCTCGTCGGTCTCGGCGGCGGGCAGGACGCCGGTGAGGGTGCCGTCGCGCAGGACGGCGATCCGGTCGGCGAGCCGGAAGATCTCCTTCATCCGGTGCGAGACGTAGACGATCGCGATGCCCTGGTCGCGCAGCCGGCCGATCAGGGCGAACAGCGCCTCCACCTCGTTCTCGGAGAGGGAGGAGGTGGGCTCGTCGAAGGCGATCGCCCGGGGCGGTACGGTGCCCGTGATCGCCCGCATGATCTCGACCAACTGGCGCTGTGCGGCCGTGAGTTCGGATCCGAGCAGGTCAGGGTCGAGGACCTGGTCGAAGCCGAGTGCGGCGAGATCGGCGGTGATCCTGCGGCGTAGTTCAGCGCGGTCGAGGCGGCGGCCGGCTCGACGCGGGAGGCTGCCGGCGTAGACGTTCTCGGCGACCGACACGTGCGGGATGATCTCCGGCTCCTGGGGGATGATCCGGATGCCCGCGCGGCGCGCGTCGGTCGGCGAGGAGAGGTCGAGGGGGACGCCGTCGAGCAGGACCTCGCCCTCGGTGGGTCGGTGATCGCCGCTCAGGATGCGCAGCAGGGTCGACTTCCCCGCGCCGTTCTCGCCCATCAGGGCGGTGACCTGCCCGGGCGGGAAGGCGACGGTGACGCCGTGCAGGGCCCGGACGCTGCCGAAGGTCTTGCCGACGTTCTCGGCGGCCAGGCCGAGGGCGGGTTGCGGGGACGGTCCGGCGCCGGGCGGGGACTCGGGTGCGGTCATGTGTGCCTCGCTGGAGGTGCGGATCGGACGGTTCTGGTGCGGGACCGTCAGCTGCAGGTCATGCCGGTGGCCTGCCAGGTGGCGGCGTCGACCATGGTGGTGGGGGCGAAGGCCTCGGCGGGGAAGTCCTTGCTGTTCTTGAGCTTGTCGTACATGGTCTGGACGGCCAGTGCGCCGACGTCCTTGCCGTTGATGAAGAGCGCGGCCTTCATGCCGGTGGGCTTGCCGCTGGTCCAGTCCTTGCAGGCGAGGTAGGCGCCGAGGCCGACGCCGGCGATGTCGTCGGGGCTGACGCCGGCGTTCTGCAGGGCGGTGACGGATCCCTGGACGTTCTCGTCGTTGCAGCCCCAGACGATCCAGTGCTTGACGCCGGGGTTGGCGGTGAGGGTGGCGGCGGTCTTGTCCTGGGCGCCGGTGGGGGTGTTGTCGGTGGCGACGTCGATGTTCTTCACCCCGTCGCCCGCGGCCTGGGCGAAGGCGTCCTTGGCGGCCTTGACGCGGTCGCCGCAGACGGTGACGTCCTGCTTCCAAGCGGAGATGATCCGGGTGTCGGCCGCGTTCCAGCCGGCCTTCTTGTACTCGGCGGCGGCCCGCTTGCCGACCTCTCCACCCATCTGCTCGCCACTGAACCCGACCCGGGCGACCAGATCACCCTTCGCACAGGCGCCCGGGGCCGGGCCGGAGGCGCAGATCTGGTCGTCGGAGGTGAGGAGGGCGACCTTGGCGTCCTTGGCGGTCTGCACGACCTGCGGGCCCACCGCCGGGTCCGGCACGACCACGATCAGCCCGTTGCTCTTGCGGGCGATCGCCGACTGCACCTCGCCGACCGTCTTGTTGGCGTCGTTGCCCAGGTTCACGACCTTCAGGTCCACCCCCAGCTCCGCCGCCTTCGCCTTCGCGCCCGCCGCCTCGCCGACGAAGTACTCCTGGTCCCCCTGCTTCTGCAGGTACGTCAGCGACACCTTGCCGTCGACCTTTGCGGTGTCACCCGCACCCGACGACGACTGCTGACCCGTCGAGCACCCCACCGCGCCCACGAGGGACACACAGCCCAGCAGGGCGACCGACAGAACCCGACTACGACGACGCATGAACATGCAAAAGCTCCCGGTAAGGAGAAGAGGGTGGGAGAAGATCCCGCGGCGGATCCCGCGGAACTGGCACGGATTGAATCAAACACAATCGATCAGAACCGAACTTGATCCAACGTGCTCGCACAGGAAACTCCCCAGCCGGGCGTTCGTCAAGAGCCTTCGTTGCGCTCGCGTCAATTCGAGACGTTCCCGTTATCCATCGGAGCTATGCGGCTCCGCCCCACCCGCTCTCCCGGCCGGGAGTCGATTTCCCAACTTCCTTCATGCGATGATCAGTTGACGGCCTCCGCCACGATCACCTCGCCCACCCGCTCGCCCGCGGCGGTCCGGCGCTCGGCGGACAGCCCGTCGTCGGTGACCAGCACGTCGACCTGGTCCAGGGTTGCGAAGGTGGCCAGTCCGACGGTGTCCCACTTGGTGTTGTCCGCGACCACGACCACCCGGCGCGCGGAGCCGATGAACGCCCGATCGGTCTCCGCCTCGGCGAGATTGGGCGAGGTCAGCCCGGCCTCCACGGAGATGCCGTGGCAGCCCAGGAAGAGCACGTTGACGTGCAGTGAGCGGATCGCCTGGTCGGCGAGCGGGCCCACCAGGGCGTCGGAGGGCGTGCGGATCCCGCCGGTGCGCAGCACGGTGGTCCCGACCCCCGCCCCCGGGCCGACCTGCTCGAACACCTCGGCGATCCGCAGGGAGTTGGTCACCACGGTCAGCCCGTCCACCGACGCCAGCTCCCGGGCGACGGCGTGCGTGGTCGTGCCCGCGCCCAGGCCCACGGCCATTCCGGGCAGGACCAGTTCGGCGGCGGCCCGGGCGATCGCCTGCTTGGCCGACAGCTGCCAGGACGACTTCGCCTCGAAGCCCGGCTCCTGGCTGCTCGGGGCGCCGGCCGGGACGGCACCGCCGTGCACCTTGTCCAGCAGTCCCTGCCGGGCCAGGGCGTCCAGGTCCCGGCGGATGGTCATGTCCGAGACGCCCAGCTCGCGGGTGAGTTCGTTGACCCGCACCCCGCCGCGCTGCCGGAGCCGTTCGAGGATCATCTCGCGCCGCTGCCGCGCCAGCAGCTGTGCGTTGTCAGTCACGTGGCACTCCTAGGTACGCACGCGGACGCGGCCGGTCCGCAGGCGGCACGGCCCGACCGTTCGGGTGCGTCTGTTGGTGGTGGAACTTGTGACTATACGTGTGCGAGTCGTTGTCCTTCTCCTGGTGCTCGACGGGTGGTCGACCCGTGACCGCTGGGTGGACACGACCGGGGCCGGGCCCACCCAGCGGGGTGTGGACGGTGGCGGTGTCGGGTCAGGACAGGATCGTCCAGGCCTGCCCCGCAGCGGAGTTGGGCTGGTCCGTGACCACCGCGGAGGTGGCCGCCGAGTGCGGGGAGTCCAGCACCAGGCCGGTGGCGACGTTGGTGACGGTCAGCGCGCCGGTGGTGGTGTTCTGGACGATCCGCCACTTCTGGTAGGCGTTGTTCGGGTCGTAGCCGTTGGTCACGTACGCCGCCGCGCCGGCCGAGCCGGGTGCGGTGAGGGTGCCGTGGACCTGCGTGCCGGTGTCGCAGTTGTCGGTGACGTGCACCGTGCCGTCGGCGTTCGCCGCGAACTTCCACTGCTCCGAGGTGTGCGTGTTCCACCACGTGTTGACGTCGACGATCGCACCGTCCGCCGCGCTGCAGGTGCCCTGGACCTCCAGGGCCTCGCCGCCGGTGCCGCCCGCGCCGATCCCGTGGTATGTGCCGTCACCGATCACCGCCGCCACCGGGGCGGCCTGCGGGGTGAGCCGGAACATCGCGACGCCGTGCGCGGCGACCCAGGTGCCGCCGACCGTGCCGCCTGCGGCGACCGTGCCGGTGGCGCCGGTCCACAGGTCCTTGTACGTGTAGCCGTTGCCGGTCAGGCCGAGCGAGGCGAGGCTGCTGCCGATCGTCTGCCAGTTGTTCGGGTCCTGGTTCACCAGCAGGACGGCCGTGTCGCCGCCCGCGAGTTGGCGCTTGAGGATCACCGGGGCGGTGCTGCTGCTGGGCGCGGCGCCGACCAGGGTGGCGGGCTTGGCGAGCGCGTCCTGGTCGATCCGGATGACGTCGGCGTTCTTCATGATCGCCAGGCTGGAGGCGGTGATGCCGGTGGACCAGGTGGTGCCTCCGTCGGTGTGCTGGGCGTCGGCGGAGTTGCGCAGGTCGGCGCCGGACATGAGCGGCGAGGCCATCATCGACAGGATGGACATCTCGGTGCGGGACTCGTCGTCGGTGAACGGCTTGTGGCAGGCGCAGGTGTCGGTGACGCCCCAGGAGCCGTAGACGTCCTGCCAGCCGGCGAACATCATGTCCAGGTCGTTCCAGCTGCCCGGGCGGACGTTGCCCGGGTACTGCAGCGCGGTCTGCAGCTGCCCGCCGTAGAGCACGCCGTTCAGGTCGCTGGCGCGGTCACCGCCGATCCGGCACAGGTTGGCGACCTGCCCGCACCAGACGCCGGTCGGCGCGTAGCCCGGGGACTGGTACTGCGGGGTGCCGGCGGCCCGGATCACCGGGTCGGTGCGGGCCGGGTCGCTGGCGTTGAGCAGGTACGGCACGCCGGTGTGCACGGGCTGGGCCGAGACACTGAGCGCGACCTTCGGCCTGCCCTGGGCGGCGGAGGCGGCGTCGAGCGCCCGCTGGAAGGTCTGCACCCGGGCGTACATGGACTGGGTGAGTTCCCTGCCCTCGCCCTGGGTCCCGTAGTTGTGGCCGTCCGGGCCGACGATCTGCGGGCCGTACGGGCAGTCGTCGTACTTGACGTAGTCCACGCCCCAGGACACGAAGTCGGCGGCGTCCGTGGACTCGTGGCCGAGGCTGCCGGGGTGCATCTGGCAGGTCAGGTAGGTGTCGGTGCCGTACAGGCCGAACTTCATGCCCTTGCTGTGGGCGTACCAGGCCAGGTACTGGATGCCGTTGACGGTCTGCCCGTTGACGGTCTGCGAGGGGAAGGTGTCCGGGCGCGGGATCAGGTGGCCGGAGGTCGGGTCGTTGCCGGTGCCGTCCGTGCCGGCGACCGGGTTGCCGGCGGCGTCGTAGAGCTGCATCGAACCGTACGAGGTCCGCACCAGGTCTGTGGTCTGGCCGTCGCGGTGCCAGAGCGACCAACCGTCGTCGATGGTGACGGTGTTGTAGCCGGCCGCCACCAGGCCGTTGGCGGACATGAAGTCGATGGTCTGCTTGACCTGCTGCTCGCTCACGTTGGTACCGAGTGAGTTCCAGGAGTTCCAGCCCATCGGCGGGGTGCGGGCGGTGCCGTTGTCCAGGGCGGCGGCCGGGGTGGCCGTGCTCAGCGCGACGGCACCGAGGCTCGAGCTCGCCAGGGCGAGCGACAGCAGGGCGCCGGCGAGGGCACGAGGGGATGGGCGCAGGCGTAGGCGCATGGGTGCTCCACAGTGGAGGGCAGTGGGGGATGCCAGAGCGAGCCCCTGGTGCGAGATGTTCGGTAATGTCGGATATTGACAGAACCTGCACAGGACTCAACAGAGGCAGGCGCAGGCTAGTGGCTCGCCCCGGCCGACTCAAGTCGTCGGACATGCGCCCGTAACGAGCGGGTATCGGCCCGCAGCTTGCGGGCCGCCAGATCTTGACCGCCGGGTGAACGTGGCGTTTCCTGTCACCATCGCGTTCGACTCCGTTCGGTTCTGGGTGTTTTGAACGTTCAAACACTCAGGCTCTTGTCCTGCCCTTGGAGCGTTTCCGTGTTCTTCCGCCGTCGCAGCCGGGTCGCCCCCCTCACCACGGCCGGTGCGACCGCCCTCGCCCTGGCGCTGGCCGGGTGCTCGGCCGAGGGGCCCGGCACCACGAGCCAGGGCCCGCTCGCCATCACCTTCCTGCAGAAGCAGGGCGACCAGGGGTACTTCATCGACGAGGCGGCCGGAGCCAAGGCCAAGGCCGCCGAACTCGGTGTCGACCTGACCGTCGTGGACCTCGGCAACGACCGCGACCGCGCGCTCAAGGAGGCCAGGACCGCCGTCGCCAAGAAGGCGCGCGGCCTCATCGCCGTCGTGCCCGACCCGTCCGTGGGCCCCGAACTCGTCGCCCTCACCCGCCAGGCCGGCATCCCGCTGCTCTCCACCGACGACCAGATCTGCGCCGACTACCCCGATCCCAGCGCTTGCTTCCCCAACGGACTGGTGCCCCGGGTCGGGTTCAACGGCGCCACCATGGGCGCCTCGGTCGGCGAACGCGCGGCCACCGAGTACGCCAGAGCGGGCTGGAAGACCGCCGACACCTCGATGCTCTCGATCTGGAACAACGACATCCCCGTCTGCCGGGACCGCGTGAACGCGGCGGCGGACGCGTTCTCCGTCCACGCCGGTGCGGTGCTGAAGAACACGAAGGTCGGGACGGCCAACACCGTCGAGGACGCCCGCCGCAGAACCGCCTACGCCCTCGCCTCCAGCCCCGGCGTCAAGCACTGGGTGGTCTGGGGCTGCAACGACGAGAACGTGGAAGGCGGAATCAAGGCCCTGAGCGACGCGGGCTTCGGACCGGACAACGTCATCGGCGTCGGCATCGGCGCGTACCTCGCCTGCAAGGACTGGCTGCCCGGCAAGCCCAGCGCGATGCGGGCCGCGCTGCTCATCAAGGGGACCGACGTCGGCGCACTCGCCGTCCAGCAGATGGTCGACCGGCTGAAGGGCCACAAGGACCTCCCGCGCGAGACCATCGTCCCCGCCATCATGGTGGACCCCTCCAACTGGCAGGCCTCCGGCGCGCTCTGCACATGACGTGCCGGCGGTCCTGGTGGCATGCGCACCGCGGATCACCTCGGCCGAGCCACGGGGAATCCTGATTGAAGTCGATTGATTGTGTTGACTCTTGTTGACCATCCACCAGTGCAATATCGTATGGCACTACCGCTGACGTTTCGTCGGCACGCCCAACCACCCTCGTGCTGTGCCCCGTCGGCTGCGACGCCCCGCGAAGCAGCACTGTCGGCTCGCCCGCCCCCGCCACATCCGGCCGTACCGGCAGGTGCCGATTCGGGGCCGGTCACCCGACACCCGCTTCGAGCGCATGCGACTCGCCCCCCTCTCCGGAGTCGCGCCGTGATCGACGACGCCTCAGCGCACGAGGAATCCCGCCCCTCCTGGCCCGGCACGCGCAAGGGAACGCCCGGCCAGATCCCCCACGTTGGAGCCCCCACATGCGCATCCCCGTTCACCGTTTCGCCGGTGCCCTGACCGCCATGGCGCTGGCCGCCTCCGGTCTCGGCGCCCTCACCCTGAGCGGCGCCACTTCGGCCGCCGCCCTCGGCAACGGCAACGCCCTGACCCCTCCGATGGGCTGGAACTCCTGGAACAGCCTGGGCACCCAGGTCAACGAGCAACAGGTCAAGCAGACCATCGACTTCATGTCCGCCAACGGCCTGGTGCAGGCGGGCTACAACACCGTCACGATCGACGACGGCTGGTCGATGCGCCACCGCGACGGCCAGAGCGCGGACTTCGCGAAGACCGCCGACAACGCGATGCAGCTCTACGACAACAACGGCAACCCGGTCTCCGGCACCGACGGCACGGGCAACGACACCACCAGCGGACACCTGGCGCCCGACCCGCACAACTTTCCCGCACAGGCCGTCAACGGCGCGACGGTGAACGGCATCCAGTACCTGTCCTGGTACGCCCACAGCAAGGGCATGAAGCTCGGTCTGTACGCCACCGACACGTACACCACCTGCCAGGGCCACCCCGGCAGCCTGGGCCACGAGGCCACCGACGCCACCGACTTCGTCTCCTGGGGCGTCGACTTCGTCAAGTACGACGACTGCCCCTACGGCCCCACCATCACCGGCCCCGACGGCTACGCCTACTACCCGCAGGGCGAGGGCAAGGAACTCACCCAGTCCATCTACGCCCGCACCCAGACCTTCCAGCACGCCCTGGACGCCGCCACCACCGCCCAGGGCAAGCCGAAGGTCACCCTCAGCCTGTCCGCGCAGCCCGCGCACACCGGCATCCCGTACCTGCTGAGCGCCAACGACCCGGCTCGCACCGACCCGCTGATCCAGGCCGCCGGCACCCAGCCGCACCAGGCGCCCGGCTACTCGCCCACCGGCGTGTGGTGCGGCCAGGTCGCCAACATGTGCCGCATCGGCGGTGACCGGGACAGCGAACTGGACGGCGTCCTCTACAACGGCCAGCTGCAGACCGCCCTGAAGTACCCGGGCAACGTCCACCCCGGCAGCTGGAACGACCTGGACATGATGTTCGCCGGCTGGCAGGACGTCAACGGCATCTGGGGCGTCACCGACACCTACAAGGGCAACAAGCCGTTCACCGACGACGAGTCCCGCACCGAGCTGTCCATCCTGTCGATGATGGCCGCTCCGCTCATCTCCGGGGCCGACCTGCGCACCACCGCGGACTCCCAGCGTTCCGGGAACGGCTACACCTGGTCCACCGGCATCAGCGCCTCCGCCCTGGCGATCATGAAGAACCCCGACGTGATCGCCATCGACCAGGACAGTCTCGCCAAGCCCGCCACCCTGGTCGGCAACCCGCCCTCCTCCGCCACCGCCCCGGTCATCCTCAAGCGCCGGCTGGCCAACGGCGACCTCGCCGTCGCGCTGGTCAACCAGGACCCCAACAACTGGGCCATGCCCAGCGCCACCTTCGCCGATCTCGGGCTGACCGGCAGCTCCTACACCTACCGCGAGATCTGGAGCGGCGCGACCGGCACCACCACCGGCACCATCGGAGGCAACTGGATCCCCGCCCACGGCACCGCGCTCTACCGGATCACCGGCGGCGGCAGCGGCAGTAACGGCGGCAGCGGCAACACGCAGACCGGCATCGTCGGCGACGGCCGCTACCACGCGATCAGCGCGAGCGGCACCGGCGGCCTCGCACTCCAGGTGCAGGGCACCTGCAGCGCGGCGGTGGGCGGCAACGCCGTCGTCAACACCTACGCCGGCGGCCAGCCCGCCGAGCAGTGGCTCTTCACGCCCAACGCGGACGGCACCGTCCAGATCACCGACAACTGCACCACCGGCACCCAGGTGCACACCGTCCTCGCCGCCGGCGGCGGCGTCGGCAGCGCGTACCTGCTCAACCCCTCGGCCAACAACCCCTGGCAGAAGTGGAAGGTCACCCAGAACGGCTCCGGCGCACTCACCATCACCAACGTCGGCAACGGCCTGACCCTGGACGCCTCCGGCACCGGCGCGGGCTCGACCGTGATGACCGACCCGGCCAGCTCCACCGCGGCCGGACAGAGCTGGACCGTCCTGTCCTGAGCACGTGGCCGGGGCCGAAGCGGAGCGGCAGTACGCCTCCGCTTCGGCCCCGGCCACGCCCGCACGACGCCTCTCGGCGGCCTCCACTCCATCGGCGTCGATCCGGGTCGCCCTGAGCGGCAGCTGCGGCGACCGAACCGGCGACCCGGCCGGGCGACCGGTGATGACGTCGACGACCACGAATGGTCCGCCTGACCATCCGTCACGCTTCCGCCGAGCACCCGCTGTTCGGGAGGGCAAGGCGGCACAAAATAAGTGGAGTTGCCAACTCCAAATGGTGCTAGTGTGGGTTCATGGACGGAACGGATTCATCCGCGCCCCGTGGCGCACGGCGCCTGAGACGCGATGCCGAGGCCAATCGGCAGCGCACGCTCCAGGCCGCTCGGGAGGTGTTCGCCGAGCGGGGGCTGGGGGTGAACCTCGACGACATCGCTCGCCATGCCGGCGTCGGAGTGGCGACTTCCTACCGGCTCTTCGGCAACAAGCAAGCACTGATCAACGAGCTGTTCGAAGAGCGTGTCGATGCCTTGACAGTGGCCGCCGAGCAGGCCCTGACGAATGACGACCCGTGGGAGGGGTTCGTCGGCCTGCTGACCATGACGTTGGAGCAGATGGCAGCCGACCGCGGACTGCGCGAAGTAGTGTTCTCCGAGGTCGGGGGCCGTCCCCTGGTGGCGCAGGCTCGCCGCAAGTTCGTTCCCGCAGCCGACGCGGTCATGCGTCGTGCCCAGCAAGCCGGCCTGCTGCGGCCGGACTTGGCGACGACCGATCTGCCTCTGATCTTCTACATGGTGAGCTGCGTGATCCAGCACACCGAGCCGGTCTCGAGCGCGGTGTGGAGGCGCTGCCTGACGATCGTCCTGGACGGCCTGCACGTCCGCCCCGGGCTGACGGACATGCCGGTGGTCGCCCTGACGACCGTCGAGGAAGAGCGTGTTGCCGGCTTGAACCCCTCCAGTTCCTGAGCGTTTTCGTAAACCCCGAGGTGCTCCTCTCCGGGCCCGATGTCCCACTCCTCGCCGGGCCCGGAATCCACGCATGGCCCTGACCGCAGTGGCGTGCCGAGCCACCGCGCGCGGTCAACGGCCCCTGCTGTCATGCCATTTCGCTGCGGTCCTGTCCACCGGGTCCGCCTCGTGCGCCGGGCCTGACGGCCGGACATCGCGCGAACGAGACGTCCTCACCCGTCGTGGCTCTGCTGCGGCGTTCCACCAGTAACCGCGGGCCGCGCCGGGCACGGTCGGCTCCCACCTTCGAAAAGCACCACGGAAGGACGACATCCGTTGAATCCGACAGCTCTCGAGGTCGACTACCTGATCATCGGCGCCGGGGCCATGGGCATGGCCTTCGCCGACACCCTCGTCGCCGAAACCGACGCGACGGTGGCCATCGTCGACCGCTACGACCAGCCCGGCGGTCACTGGACGGTCGCCTACCCCTTCGTACGCCTGCACCAGCCGTCGGCCTTCTACGGCGTCAACTCCAGCGAGCTGGGCAGCGGCGCGGTGGACCAGGACGGCTGGAACGCCGGAATGCACGAACTGGCCTCGGCCGGCGAGATCCTGACCTACCTCGACCAGGTGATGCGCAGGACACTCCTGCCGACCGGACGCGTCTCCTACTTCCCCAAGTCGTGCTACGACGGCCCCGATCCGCAGCGGCCCGACGTCCACTGCTTCCACTCCACCGTCAGCGGCGCCGAGTTCGAGGTGACCGTCAAACGGCGGACCGTGGACGCCACCTACATGAACGTCACGGTGCCGGCCATGGTGGCGCCCACGTACGAAGTCGCCCCTGGCGTCCGCCTGATCACCCCCAACCAGCTGCCCGCCCTGCAGCACCAGCCGTCCCACTACACCGTCGTCGGAGCAGGGAAGACCGGCATCGACGCCTGCCTGTGGCTGCTCAGCCGCGGCACCGATCCGGCCGACATCACCTGGATCATGCCGCGCGATTCGTGGCTACTCGACCGCGCCAACCTGCAGCCGGGGAATTCCGACGGCGAAACGGAAGCAGCCCGTCGCGAGGCCGTGGCCGGCGCTGACACGATCCAAGAGCTGTTCACCCGGCTGGAGGACCGCGGCCTGCTGCTGCGGCTGTCGCCCGACGTCGAGCCCACCGCCTACCGCTGCGCGACGGTCGCCCGCGCCGAACTCGACCAGCTGCGCCGCATCGGCGACATCGTCCGCCACGGCAGGGTCAAGCGCATCGACGAGACCGCGGTCGAACTCGACCAGGCCACCATTCCCGCGCAGGCCGGCACCCTCTACATCGACTGCACCGCCGACGGTCTGGAGCGACGGCCGAAGGTGCCGGTGTTCGACCGAGCGCGCATCACCTTGCAGGCGGTGATTCCCTGCCAGCAAGTGTTCAGCGCCGCAGTCACCGCCCACGTCGAGGCGAGTTACGCTGACGACGACACCAAGAACGCGCTGTGCGCACCCTCGCAGCACCCCGACTCCGCCCTGGACTGGATACGGTCCTTCGGCGACATCCAGGAGCGGATCGTGCAATGGACCGCCGACCCCGCACTCGTCGAATGGCTCCGCACCTGCAGGCTCCTGGGCCGGCGGCTCCCCGAGTTCTCACCCGAGCAGCGGACCGCACTCCTCCCCGTGTTCCAGGCCCAGAAACTGAAGCTGGAAGATCTGCTGCACCAGGCTCCCCGGGCACCGCGTTCACCTACCTCGCGGCCTGGACGCTCCTCGCCCTGGCCGGCCTGACGGCCGCCGCCCGCCGTTGACCGTCAGTCGATCTCACGGCTCCGGCGCTCCCGCTGACCAGCCGCCGGGCCACGTGGGAAGACGGTGTGCCCTCCGCACGCCGTCGGGCTCCACTGCCCGAGATGCGAACCGCCGGTGTGCGAACCGGTCGGATGACCGGACCGCACGCCGGCGGTGTCGCGCAGCGAGGCGAAAAGGATCAGTCCTCGTCGAACCCATGGCCTCGGCCGAGGCGGCGCAGGTCGAAGGACCAGATGCCGCGGCCGAAGGTGGCGGCGTAGAGCTTGCCGTCGGGGCCGATCTTGAGCTGCTGCACCGAGGTGGTGGGCAGGCCCTTGCCGAGCACCTTGAAGTCGGTGGTGCCGGGCGCGCGGTAGAACGCGGCGAGGTCGGTGCCGAGGGCCAGGCCGCCGTTCGGCAGCAGCTTGATCGAGGTGGCCGGCACGTCGGGCAGGTTGGCCGAGACGTCGGTCCAGGTCGTGCCGCCGTCGCGGGTCTCGAAGAGGTGGCCGATCCCGGCGCCGGGGCCCTCCGTCCAGCTGCGGGAGAAGCCGCTGAACGAGACGAAGACGTGCTGGGCGTCGTTCTCGTCGACCGCGAAGGAGGAGACGTACCGGTTGGGCAGGGTGCCGTCGACGGGCAGGTTGAGCTGGTGCCAGCCGGCGCCGTCGGTCTTGCCGACGGCGATGCCGCGGCTGAAGCCCTGGTTGTTGCAGGGGCCGCACCAGCCCGCGTAGACGGTGCCGTTGACGGTGGCGACGGCGGTGGCGACGTGGCCCTCGCCGAGGTCGTAGGCACTGGTCCACTCGCTGCCGCTGCGGATCGCGTAGCCCTTGTGCTGGACCCAGACGTGCCGGCCGCCGGCGATCCAGGTGTTGCCGTCCTTCGGGTCGGCGGTGATCGGGGCGATGAAGCGGGCCCCGGCGCCGCCGAGGTCCTTGTCGGGCGGGGCCACCTCGTAGGAGGTGGCCTTGCTCGGGTCCTTCGTCCAGCCGCCGTTGTTGACGGCGCAGTTCTGGGTGACCCACATGTCGAGGTAGACGTACTCCTCGGCGATGTTGCAGCCGTTGGCCGGGTCGACGAGGGTGTCGGCGCCGTCGCCGCCGAAGTTGGAGCCCATCACCTTGTCGTGGGCGCGCAGGATGGACTCGCCGTTGTCCTGGAGGCCGCCGCTGACGATCACACCCTTGCCGGAGCGGTCGGCGGGGTCCTTGCCGACGCCGACCGAGTAGTACTGCAGGGTGTCGATGGTGCCGTCGTTGAGGGACTTCCAGTCCTTGGCGTGGCCGCCCGCGTCCAGCTGGCCGTTGACCGGGCGGGTGTAGATGCCGCCGTCGTTGCCCACGTACACCGAGGCCTGGCCGTGGTTGCTGCCGATGGCGACGGCGTGCTGGTCGGAGTGCGTGGTCGGCGAGCAGTCGCCGGTCTGCTTGGTGGGGTCGATGCTCCAGCACGGGAACGGGTTGTTCCAGTACGGGGCGATGGTGGCCCACTTGGCGCCGCCGTCGGTGGTCTCGAAGACCTCCTCCAGGCCCGCCCAGACGTGGTCCGGGTTGGCCGGGTCGACCTGGAGGAACTGGTTGTACCAGGACTGGATGCCGGGCTGGTAGCCCGCGTCCTGGAGCGCGGAGCCGGAGCCCTTGAGCTTGTCCTTGTCCGCGACCAGGGTCCACGGGCCGGCCGGGGAGCCTGACTTGGAGACGTAGACGCCCTTGAGGCCGGTGTCGGGGTTGTGCGCCATGACGTCAGGGGACTGGTCGATGGCGTAGTAGCGCGAGCCGTCCGCCGAGCGCGCGAAGGTCACGTTGCCGACGTTCGCCGCGTCCGTCGGCAGGTCGCCGAGCGAACCGGCGCGCTGCCAACTCCCGTCCGTGGCCTTGCTGTAGAAGCCGTTGTAGGTGTCGCCGCCGCGCCAGCCCACGGCAAGGATCACCTTCGACGGGTCCTTGGGGTCGATCGCGACGTCGTTGGCGATGTTCTTGTACGGCGCGGACGGGTCGGCCGCCTTCGAACCACCCGGCAGGTAGTCGGGGTTGGGCGCGAACTCCAGCGTCCACGGGCCCGACAGCGTGGTGGTGGAGTGGCTCCACACGCCCCGGTTGGTGGCCGCCCACACCTTGTCCCCGGCGAACCGCAACTGGTGGATCGTGGTGGACTCCAGCTCGGCCCCGCCAACCCGGTTCCCGGGCTGGAACTCGCCGTGCTCGGGGTCGGAGAGCACGTACACGCCGGTGCCGACGTACGAGGTCGCACCGGTGTTGGACTCACCGGTGGCGTACCAGAGCCGGCCGCCACCGTCGAGGTTCAGGGTGCCGGTGGACAGCGTCGGCAGCTTGTCGGCGATCGCCTCCCAGTGCCCGCCACCGGTGCGGGAGCGGAACACCCCGCCGTTCGCACCGCCCGCGTAGACGTACCCGTCGCTGTCGGCCGCCAGGCCGGTGATCCGGCCGGTGACGTAGCCAGCGCCGCCGCTGGAGTTGGAGTTGACGTCGCGGTAGCGCGGGTCGTCCCCGTTGTACGGCTTGTCCGTGACGTGGTCCCAGCTGCCGCCGGCGTGCGGCAGCGATTGCAGCTGGGCCCAGGCCGCGCCGTAGGCGCCGGGTGCGACCACGCCGGGGGCGGTGCGGGCCTCGGTGTACTGCGCGGTGCCCTCGGCGGAGTTCTCCGCCTCGCCGCCCTCGTCCGCTCCGGACTCGGCCTTGGCGGCGAAGGCCTGACCGGTCGCCGTCTTGCCCTTGACCTTCTGCGCGTGCTTCTGGCCGATCTCGGTCAGGTGCTGTACCGGGACCGGCTGGGTCCCGGACTGTGCGGTGGGTGCGGCGATGGCCTGAGTGGTGGTCAGGCTGAGCGCGGTGAGCGTGACAGCGCTCATGAGCAGCCGTCGTCGTTGCCTGTTCGGCACGGGTGCGTCCTCCCCTGGGCGTCCGGGATGCGCGGTCGCGCGCCCCGACTTGAGCAGACCGAAGCCTGGCCGGTGCAATGGCACGCTGGGAAGGGAATCGGCGTAACGAATGATTAAAGCCAATTCTGTGAAATCAGTTCAGGACAACGGAATGTCGGCCGGCCGTTGGTGGTCAAGGCATCGCCGACCGGGGAGGGTTGGGGCCGCGCCGACGGAACCGATTGCGCAGGGAGGTCGTCTCACGGCCACACCGTCCGCCAGAATCGGGAGATCCCACCGCATGCACCGACACAGAGCCGTGGGAATCGTCGTCCTCATCCTCGCCGCGCTCGGAACCGCCTCGGCCTGCGACGCGGACAAGGGCGGCGACAACCAGCCCGCCAGCCCGACCACGGCTCCTACCACCGCCGCCACGGCAACGCCTTCGACCGTGTCCCCGACGGCCACTGAGACGAAAGCGTCCACCACGACGGCCGCTTCGCCGAGCGCCCCGGCGGCTCCGGGCACGGCCACCCCTGCACCGCCCCGAACGGCCCCGGCCGCCACCGCGCCGCCCCGCACCGAGACTCCACCCCCCGCGGCCGCCACCTCGTCGCCCGCGCCGATGCCGTCCCTCGACGTCGAGAACCCGACCGACCTGGTCCACGACTCCGCCGCCTCGCCCACTCGCCCGGCCAGCGGTGTGGCTGCTCGGACGGGCGTGGGAGGCAGTTGAGTCCGTGGTGTGTGCGCCTGTCGGAGGAGCCGGATCACGGCAGGTGGACGTACGCCGTCGACCTGGCGCGGGAGGACGGCTGGCGCCGTACCCGCCGTCGGGGCGGGTTCGCCGGCCGGGCCGAGGCGGCCCGGGAGATGAAGGCGGTGCTGGACGGTGAGCTGCGCGGGGTCCCCGAGGACCGCCGCACCACCGTCGCGAGCTTCCTGCGGGAGTGGCTGGCGGCAAGGAAGGGGTCGAGGCGCTGGTGCGTAGACGCCTGGGTGCCGAGGTGCCGGAGGCGGTCGACTGGCGGCGGCCTCGGGCGATCTGTGTGGCGGGCGAGTTCTCGCGGCACGACCGGGCCGCTGCTTCTCCTCACCAGCGGGACCATCACGCCGGTGTTCGGCAACCGGCCGACCTGGGACAACTGGAACACGCAGGGCACGAGGTAGCCGCCCGCGGTGCCGGGCCCACACAGCTGCGGGCCTGGCACCGCGGTCGTGGGCTCGTCGGACGGCGGGCCGGTCGTCGGGCGAGGTGCGGAATCCAGGGCGTCGTCGGCCTCAGTCCTCGGTGGGGCCCAGGTCGGGAGTGCCCCGCAGTTCGACCGTGCGGGTGCTGGAGCCGTGCATTTCGAAAACGGTGATCTCGTTCCAGCCGGCCTTCAGGACCGGTGCGGGGACGTAGAGCGTGGTCTGCGGGCCCCGGGACCAGTACCGGCCGAGTGCGAAGTCGTTGATCCAGACCTGACCCTTGGTCCAGCCGTCCAGGGAGATGAAGCCGTCGGCCGGCTGTTCGATGTCCAGGTGCCCCCGGTGGAAGGCCGGGCCTACCGGGGGCGCGGCGGGCTCGAACGCGGTGAAGGACAGTCCGCCCAGCTCGTCGAGCGGCAGCGGCCGGCTGTCCCAGCTCTCCGGGGCCCGCCCGTTGACGGTGACCTCGCCGAGCAGCCCCTTGCGGTCGTGCATGCCCTGGCCGTAGTTGACCCTGCCCTGGTTCTCCACCAGTACGGACAGCCGCGCGCCGCGGCGGGGGGCGTGGAAGGAGAGCGTGTGCTCGTGGCTCTCGCGTTCCAGGACGCCGACCGGCTGGCCGTCGACGAAGACCTGGGCGCGGTCCCGTACCTCGGCGATGTGCAGGACGGCCGGTCCGGCCGCCGGGAGCGCCGTCTCGTAGAGGGCGAAGCCGACGGACTGGCCGAGCTGTTCCATGGTCTGCGGTCGGTCGGCGTGCACCGCGTCGCCGAGCCGCTCGCGCTGGTCCAGCAGGCCTGCACAGGCGGTGAGTTCGGCGGTGGTCGGGGCGAGCTTGGGGGCGGGCCCGGGTGCCGGCTCCTCGGGGACGGGTGCGTACCGGGCGATCACCTCGCGGAAGGCGGTGTACTTGGGGGTGGTGTCGCCGGCCTCGTCCAGCGGCGCGTCGTAGTCGTACGACGTGACGGTGGGGCGGTACGTGCCCTTGTCGTTGGCGCCGTTGGTGAAGCCGAAGTTGGTGCCGCCGTGGAACATGTAGATGTTCACCGACGCGCCGGCCGCGAGCAGCCGGTCGAGGTCCGCCGCGGCGTCGGCGGCACTGCGGGTGACATGGGTGCCGCCCCAACGGTCGAACCAGCCGATCCAGAACTCGCTGCACATCAGCGGCCCGGACGGCTGTCGCGTGCGCAGTTCGGCGAGCCCGGCGTCCACCCGGCTGCCGAGGTTGACGGTGCGCAGGACGCCGTCGAGGCCGCCGCGGGCCAGGTCGGAGGGCTGGTCACAGGTGAACAGCGGCACGTCGACTCCGTGCCGGTCCAGCATCTCCGCCAGGTCCTCGAGGTAGCCGGAGTCGTCGCCGTACGCGCCGTACTCGTTCTCCAGCTGGACGGCGAGGATCGGGCCGCCGCGGGTGGAGAGATACGGGAGAACGGGCGGTAGCAGGGCGCCGAGGTAGGCGTCGACCGCCTTCAGGTAGCGCGGGTCGCGGCTGCGCAGTTCGATGTCCTCGTCGGCGAGCAGCCAGGAGGGCAGGCCTCCGCCCTCCCACTCGGCGCAGATGTACGGGCCGGGGCGGAGCAGCACGTGCAGGCCTTCGGCGGCGGCGAGGTCGAGGAATCGGGGCAGGTCGAGACCTGCGTCCAGCCGGAACTCCCCGCGCCGGGGCGCGTGGAGGTTCCAGGGGACATAGGTCTCGACCGTGTTCAGCCCCATCAGGCGTGCCTTGTGGAGCCGGTCGGCCCACTGCTCCGGGTGGACGCGGAAGTAGTGCAGCCCGCCGGAGATGATCCGCAGCGGTCGGTCGTCGAGACGGAAGCCGTCTGCGGCGATCTCCAGTCGTGGCATTGCCGTGGTGCTCCTTGCGATTGAGACGGTTGTCAGGTCAGCTCAGCGGGCGGCAGAGCAGGGCGTCGGAGACTCCGCCGTGGTTCCACTTCCAGGTGTAGGCGACGCCGGCGAGGTACTCGTTGTCGGCGCACTGGCCCTTGTAGTAGCCGGGTGCCCAGTCACTGGCGGTGGAGCCGCCGGTGGCGGGGCGGTTGTCGCCGTGGTCGAACCAGGCGTTGCGCCCGGTGGTCGACAGCGGAGCTGCGGCCGGCGCACAGAGCAGGGCGGACATCGCGTTGCTGTGGGCGCTGTAGCCGACGGCGTAGGTGTTGTCGGGGCACTGGAGCTTGTTGTAGCCCGGGGCCCAGTCACCGTGGGTGACGTAGCGTTCGTCGGTGACGGTCACCCAGTCGCCGGCTCCGGCGGCGGGCTGGCCGGCGTCGGTGCACAGGCCGCGGCTGTCGCCGCGGCCGAGGCCGACCAGGCGCTCGGTGTCGGGGCAGTTGCCCTTGCGGTTGCCGTTGGACCAGTCGCCCTGGGCGAGCATGCGGGTGGAGACGTTCTGGTCGCCGAAGTCGAGGTCGAGCATGTTCCAGTGTTGGACCGGTGCCACCGGGCCGGTGAGGCTCGGCGCGTTGATCAGCTTGTTCCAGTCGGCGGCCCGCCAGTCGCCGGAGTCGCCCAGGCCGAGCCGCTTGCCGGTGGCGTCGTAGGAGAGCAGGGCCCAGTTGTCCTGCGGGTTGCCGTTGGCGTCGCTCCAGCCGACGGCCGGCCACTGGGCGAAGTCGGTGTCGTTCTTCACCAGGATGTCGGTGAAGTTGTGGAACCAGGCCTGCTCCTTGGCGTTGGTCGAGCCGCGGCCCGCCGCGCCGAACTCGCTGATCCACACCGGCGCGGTGAAGTGCTGGCCGGACTGGGTGACGAACAGGGCCTCGTCGTTGACGACCTGGGCGAGCTGCTCGGGGGTGAAGTCCTGGTAGCGGGGGTCGCTGGTGGAACCCGGGCCGCTCTCCGCCCCGGTGTTGGCGGGCCCGGTGTAGGCGTAGAAGTGGGCCGCGTAGACGAGCTTGTCCGACCGGACCAGCGTGTTCGAGAGGGTGCGCACCGGGGTGAGCATCGGCCGTTCGTGCCAGGTGATCGCGGTCGGGATCCCGGACCAGTTGATGCCCTCCATGACGATCAGCAGGTCGGGGTCGGCAGCCAGGATCCGGTTGCCCGCCTCCTCGAAGGCGGCGTACTCGTCGTGGGAGTCACCCCAGCCCCAGTTGGGGTTGTCCCAGGTGTCACGGCGGACCTCGTTGCGCAGGTCCGCGCCCACGACACGCTTGTTCGCCTGGTACCGCTGCACCATGAACAGCCAGTCCGCCTCCCACTGCTCGGTGGACTGGCTGCTGTTCCACCGCTCGTTGCCGTCCAGGCCGCAGCAGAAGCGGTAGGTGGTGGTGTGGTTGTTGAGGATGACCGCGAAGCCGTCGGCGGTCAGCGCGGCGACCACCGCGTCGTAGACCTGCAGCGGGGTCTTGCCCTTCAGTTGCGGGTTGGCGGCCACCGCCGCGTCCGGCACGGTGCTGGTGTCGTGGATCAGCGCGTTGGCGAAGGGCAGCCGCATGCTGTTGAGGCCCAGGCCGTGGAAGTCGGCCAGGATCTGCGTCATCGGTGTCCGGTCCAGGCCCAGCGGGATGTTGTGCGACACCTGTCCCGCCTGGTTGTTGGCGGGATCGTTGACGTCCCCGCTGCCCTCCCAGGTGCCCTGGGCGCCGGCCCAGTTGCCGGCCTTCAGCTTGAAGCGGTCGCCGTTGGCGTCGACGATGTACCGGCCCCGGGTGCTCAGCGGACCGGTCCACGAAGCCGCGAGCTGCGTCCCCGTCATGGCGGACGCGGTGGTCGAGGCGGTGGTGAGGGGCGCTGCGGAGGAAGCGGATGTTCCCCCGAGGACGAGGGTCACCGCGGCGGCCGCGGCGGGCAGGATTCGGACGAAGGAGCTTCGGACGGTGGGAGGCGAACTGTCTGATCTCATGGTTTCCCCTCCAGGGGTGGGGTGGGGCCTCGGATCTTCAGGTGGTGCGGCCCGGACCGGACGGTCCGGAGTCAAGGGGGGCGGACCGGGGGCGACTCAGCCCTTGAGTCCGCTGGTGGCGATGCCTTCGACGATGTAGCGCTGGGCGACCAGGAACATGGCCACCAGCGGTGTGATGGTCACGACGGCTCCGGCGAACAGTCCGGGCAGGTTGACGGTCTGTGAGGTGAGGAAGGTCGACAGGGCGATCTGGGCCGTCCACGCGGACGGGTCCTGACCGATGACGAGCGGCCACAGGAAGGAGTTCCAGCTGTCGATGAAGGCGAGCGCGCCGAGCGAGGCCAGCATCGCTCCGGACGACGGCAACGCGATCCGGCGGTAGAGGCCGAACCAGCCGAGCCCGTCCAGGCGTCCGGCTTCCTCGATCTCGGTGGGGAACTGGAGGTAGAAGTTGCGGAAGAGCAGGACGGCGAAGGGGTTGAACAGCCCGGGTGCGATGATTCCCCACAGCGTGTTGACCCCGCCCATGGAGCCCACGAGGACGAAGGTGGGCACGAACGTCACCGAGCCGGGGATCATCAGCGTGGCCACCACCAGGGCGAGCAGGACGCCGCGTCCGGGCACCGGTATCCGCGCGAGGGCGTATCCGGCGGCCGAGGCGAGGATCGTCGACACCGGGGCGGTGATCGCGGCGATCAGCAGCGAGTTGCCGAGGGCCTGGCCCATGTGCAGGGCGGGGTCGCTGAAGAGCGAGCTGAAGTTCTCCCAGTGCATGGCCGACGGCCACCAGGTCCACTGCGGTGACGTCAGGCCCCGGGCGTCCATCAGCGCGTTGCGCAGCATCAGGTAGAAGGGGGCCAGGAACGCTGCCGTCAGCAGGCCCGCCAGCGCCCCCCGCGCGCACCGGCGAAGTACCTGCGACAGCTCTCGCGTGCTT
Source organism: Kitasatospora sp. NPDC087861 (assembly GCF_044742585.1). Classification (NCBI taxonomy): domain Bacteria; kingdom Bacillati; phylum Actinomycetota; class Actinomycetes; order Kitasatosporales; family Streptomycetaceae; genus Kitasatospora; species Kitasatospora sp. NPDC087861. The sequence goes on along the minus strand of NZ_JBIUUS010000008.1, from coordinate 26,876 downwards.
CTCATTCCGCTCACTCCTCACCCTTGCCGAAGCCGGTGACCCGGCCCTGGAGCAGGGTCACGCCGACGATGAGGGCGGTGAGCACGAAGGCTCCGGCCGATCCGAGACCGTAGTTCTGGGCGCCCATCGCGGTGTCGTAGAGATAGACCAGCGGGGTTCGGACCGGGGCCGTCGCCGCCCCGGCAAGCCCGCTGTTGAACAGGTTGTAGAACTCGTCGAACGCCTGGAAGGCGGCGATGAACTGCAGCATCAGGACGGCCACCGAGGTGTTGCGCAGCATCGGCAGGGTGATCCTGCGCAGCAGGCGCAGGCCGGTGGCGCCGTCGAGTGCGGCGGCCTCGTGGATCTCCTTGGGGATGCCCTGGAGGCCGGCCAGGAAGAGCACCATGTAGAAGCCGACCTGGAGCCAGAGGCGGAGGGTGACGAGGACGACCCAGTACAGCGGCGGCGACGTGGTCTGCAGCCACGGGACGGCGGACATGCCGAACCATCCGCCGACGGTGTTGGCGATCCCGGCCGGCAGACCGTTGAACAGGCACATCTTCCACACCAGGGACGCCGCGACGTAGGAGACGGCGGCCGGGATCAGGAAGGCGGTGCGCAGCAGGGCCCGGCCGCGCCGGATCCGGTGCACCAGCAGCGCGAGTCCCAGCGAGGCGGCGAACGTCACCGGCACGATGAACAGCGTGAACAGCAGGATCTGGACGAGCGATGTGCGGAACACGGCGTCGGAGAGCAGCGCCCGGTAGTTGTCCAGGCCGACCCAGTGGCCCAGGGCGATGGTGCCGCGGGCCTCGCTGAGGCTGAGCAGGAAGCTCCAGCCGATCGCGACGTACTTGAAGAGGCCCACGCCGATCAGCAGGGGCCCGGCGAGGAGTGCGAACGCTCCCCAGGCACGCCAATCCGTGCGGGGCCGGCGGGTGGGGGCGCCCCGCGGCCGGGCCGTGGGGCGCCGGGCACGCTCGTCGTGCAGCGTGGTCGAGGGTACGGGCTTCATCAGGCGCGCTGCTTGTCGATCTCGCTCTGGGCCTGCCTGGCCGCGTCGGCCAGAAGCGAGGACGCATCCCCCTGCCCGCTGACGATCTTCGCCGCGGCGGCGTTGAACAGGGAGCTCACCGCGCTGTTCCAGGCGCCGGGGTTGTGCCGGCCGTACTTGGCGGCCAGTTCGACCGTCTCCTTGGCGGTGCCCTGGGCGACCTTGTCGGCGGAGGCGGCGACGGACTTGCGCGGCGGAATATGGAAGCCGTAGCTCTCCGACCAGTCCTTCTGCAGGTCGGTCTGCTGGATCCAGAGCCACTGGACGAACTTCTTGGCCGCGTCGACGTTCTTGCCCTTGGCGTTGACGCAGCTGGTCCAGCCGCCGACGCGCACGACGGGCGTGCCGCCCGGCTTGTAGGCGGGCCAGGGCAGGACGCCGAAGTCGTCGCCGAGCGCGGTCCTGATGGCGGGCATCGACCAGAGGCCGCCCCACTGCATCGGAACGACGTTCTGCACGAGGGCGGCGGGATCCCACCAGTCGGTGGTGAAGCCGAGCAGCAGGGACTGGTCGTCGTGAAGACGCTTGAGGCCGGCCACGGCCTCGGCGGCCTGCGGGGAGCCGAAGACGGCCTTGCCGTCGGCCACCAGGTCGCCGCCGTTGGACCACACCGCCATGATGGCGCTGTCGCCCAGGCCGTCGTTGCCGAGGAACAGGCCCTTGGTGTTCTTGGTGGTCAGGGCCTTGGCCGCGGCAACGAGTGCGTCGAAGGTGTCGGGCGGGGTGATGCCGGCCTTGGACAGCGCGCTCTTGCGGTAGTAGAGCATCATGACGTCGTCGATCATCTTGACGCCGTAGAGCTTGCCGTCGACGGTCGCCGTGTCGAGGTCGCCCTGGTTGAAGTCGGGCTTGGCGCTGCCGTAGAGGTCGTCCAGCCGGGCTATCTGGCCGTGCCAGGCGAGGCTGTCGTTGAAGTCGCCGATCTCGAAGACGTCCGGGGCCGCGTCGGTGAGCAGGGTCGCGTTGAGCTTGCCGGCGTAGTCGCCCGGGGTCCAGGTGACCTTGACCGCGATGTCCGGGTTGGCCTTGGTGAACTCGGCCGCGTAGCGGGTGAGGGCCTGCTGGGTGCCGGCCTCGCCGTAGGCGTGGGACCAGACGTTCAGGGTGGTCTTCGCCCCGCCGGAGGCCCCGCCGGTCGGGTTGCTGGTGCAGCCGACCGCTGCTCCGGCGACGAACAGGACGGATCCGCCGAGGAATCCTCTGCGGCTAAGCTGGGATGTCTGTGCGCTCACTTCGCATCCTTCGGGCTGAGGGTGTGGAGGTGCGGGTGGTTGTCCGGCGTGGCCGGTGTCCGACGTTCACGACTGGCAGGCGGTGACGGACATCGGTCGTGCCGGAGGCTCGGGTTGGTGATCGGCGGATCCCGGGTTGCCCGGGGGCGACGTGGTGGCGATTCGTCAGGGGCCTTCAGGGCAGGAGGGCCTGGATGCCGACGACGGCGGCTCCGCGGGCCCACTCCTCCCAGGGGAGTGGACGCAGGGTCAGCGGGCACCTCGCCGCCGCCTTGAAGCAGTGTGCGGCGTAGGCCTCCTTGATGTGCGTTCCGAAAAGGTCGTAGGTGTCGAGCCCTTCGCCGGTGACGACGACGCGCTCGGGGCCGAGCAGGTTGACCAGGGTGGCGATGCCGGTGCCGATCGCGTGGCCGGCCCGGGCGAAGGCGTCGCGGGCGGCAGGTTCTCCGCCGCGGGCGAGCTGGACGGCGCCGTCGAAGTCGAGGTCCGGGTCGTCGGTGGCGCGGCGGACGGTGGCGAGGATGGCGTCGCTGGAGGCGACGGCCTCGACGCAGCCGACCTGGCCGCAGTGGCACCGCGGCCCGACCGGGTCGATGCTGATGTGCCCCATCTCGCCGGCGACACCGTACGCGCCGGTGACCAGCTCACCGTTGACGACGATCCCCGAGCCGATCCCGGCTCCGATGGTGACCAGCGCGAAGTACTCGGTGCCGATGCCCTCCCCGTACCAGTGCTCGGCGGCGGTGAGGGCCTTGACGTCGTTCTCCACGGTGACGATCAGGCCGGTCGCCGCGGCGACGGTCTCGGCCAGCGGCACGTCGCGCCAGCCGGGGAGCACGGAGTAGCGGACGCGCCCCCTGGGGCGGTCCACGTCGCCGGAGACCGCGATGCCCAGGTGCCGGGTGCGGGCCCGGTACTCGGGTCTCGCGTCGAGGAGTTCACCGACGAGGTCGGTCAGTAGCGCGCACACGGCGGCAGGGTCGCGCTCGCCCAGCGGCCGGACGGCGGTGGTGCGCATCCGGGCCCGCAGGTCGCAGACCGTGCCGAAGAGGGTGTCGGCACTGATCTTCACACCGACGAAGAACTCCCGGTCGGGAGTGACGGCAAGCGGGTTGACGGGACGTCCGGCCCCTGGAGCGGTGCGCTCCGGGGGGAGCTCGTGCAGGTAGCCGTCGTCGATGAGTGGTCGCGCGGCCTTGGTCACAGCGGTCGAGGACAGGCCCGTCCGGCGGGCCAGCTCCACCCGGCTGAGCGGGCTCTCGGCCAGCAGCAGGGCGAGGACGGCGGTTTCGGCCGGTGCGGTGACCAGTGGCCGCGAGTGGTTTGGAAACACGGCGGCAACCTACCGGTAAATAAATAACTTCGTCCAGTATTGATTTCCCTTCCGGGCGGTCCTACGCTCTGGCCCAACTCCGGGCGCTTCCAGCGTCGTTCACCATGGCGACCGGCTGTTTCCGGTCCGCGCCTGACCCCCAGCGTCGCTCGACACCCCTCAGGACCTCCTGTGCCTACCACGCCCTCATCCGCTTCCTTCGACCCCGCCCGCGGGCTGGCGGTCCTACGGACCCCGAACAGCGTCTACGCCGTACGCATCGGCGTTGACGGCAGCCCCCGGCATCTGCACTGGGGGGCACCGCTCGACACCGACGCCCTCGGTGGACTGCCGGCGGCCGCCTCACCCGCCGCGAGCAGCTTCGAGGCAGACCCCGCGCCGGACGAGCTGGCCCCGCAGACCGGTGCGCGGTTCGGGCCCACCGGCCTCCAGGTGCGATTCGCCGACGGCACCCGCGGCGCACAGTGGTCCTTCACCGGGCACACGGTCCACGGCGGGGAGCTGCGCCTGCGCCTGGCGGACCGCCGCCACCCGCTGGCCGCCGAGCTCTGCTACCGCGTCCGCCCCGACAGCGACGTCATCGAACGATGGGTGGAACTCACCCACACCGGTGCCGACGACTCGGGCCCGATCAGCGTCGACCGGCTGGACTCGGCCTCCTGGACGGCGCCGGCACTGCCCGACTACCGGCTCAGCCACCTCGTGGGCGGCTGGAACAGCGAGTTCCAGCTGCACCGCGACCGGCTCCCGGTCGCCGAGACCGTGCTCACCAGCCGACGCGGCATCACCAGCCACCACGCCAACCCCTGGCTCGCCCTCGACGACGGCACCGCCGACGAGGAACACGGCGAGGTCTGGAGCACCGCCCTGGCCTGGAGCGGAAGCTGGCGCATCACCGTGCACCGCGACCCGGTCGGCCGGACCACCTGGACCGGCGGCTTCGGTCACGAGGGACTCACCTGGGCCCTCGGGCCCGGCGAGAGCCTGCACACCCCCGTCTTCGCCGGCCTCCACACCCGCGACGGCTTCGGCGCCGCCAGCCGCGCCTGGCACACCCACGTCCGCACCGCCGTCCTGCCCGACCCCGAGCGTGACCGACCCGTCGTCTACAACTCGTGGGAGGCCACCGGATTCGACGTCGGCCAGGCCGGCCAGCTGCGCCTGGCCCGACTGGCCGCCCGCCTGGGCGCCGAACTCTTCGTCCTCGACGACGGATGGTTCGGCGGCCGTACCAGTGACCGCGCCGGCCTCGGCGACTGGACACCCCGGCCCGAGGCGTTCCCCGACGGGCTGCGCCCACTGGCCGACGAGGTGCACCGCCTGGGCATGGCCTTCGGACTGTGGGTCGAGCCGGAAATGGTCAACCGCGACAGCGAGCTCCACCGCGCCCACCCCGACTGGGTCGTCCACTCCCCCACCCTGGACGCCACCGAGCTGCGCAACCAGCTCATGCTGAACTTCGCCCGCCCCGACGTCGAGGCCTGGGCCCACCGCACCCTGGACCGACTGGTGCGCGAGAACGACGTCGACTGGCTCAAGTGGGACGCCAACCGGGTCGTCACCGAAGCCGGGTGGGCCAGCCACCCGGACCCCGACCGGCTCTGGATCGACCACACCCGCGCCGTCCACCGGATCATGGACCGCCTCCGCACCGACCATCCGGGCCTGCGCATCGAGGCCTGCGCGGGCGGCGGCGGACGGGCCGACCTCGGCATCCTCGCCCGCACCGACCAGGTCTGGACCTCCGACAACACCGACCCCGTCGACCGGATCGGCATCCAACACGGCTTCAGCCAGCTCTTTCCCGCCCAGGCCATGGCCGCCTGGGTGACCGACAGCCCCAACGTCGCCACCGGCCGCACCACCCCGTTGCGGTTCCGCTTCCACGTCGCCATGGCCGGCGCGCTCGGCCTCGGCGCGGACCTCACCGCCTGGTCCGAGGAGGAACTCGACGAGGCCGCCGCATTCGTCGCCCGCTACAAGGAGATCCGCCCGCTGGTCCAGCACGGCCGCCAACACCGCCTGACGGGCCCCGGCGGAGTGACGGCCGTGCACTACGCGTCCCAGGACGGCGCCGAACACGCCGTCCTCGCCTGGCGCCCCACGACCCGGTTCGGCCACCAGCCCCCTGGCCTCGCCCTGCCGGCCCTGGACCCGGCGGCCCGCTACCTCGACGTCGACGAGGGCACCGCCCACAGCGGCGCCGTCCTGACCCGGCGGGGCATCGACCTCCGGCTGCCCGCCGGCGACTACGCCAGCCGCCTGATCCGGCTGCGCCGGACGATCTGACCCCCGCCCCCTTCGTTCACCCTCCGCACGAAGGACCGGAGCACATGGCCACACCCCGCGTCCTGGTCGTCGGCATCGACGCGCCCCACCACCGCCGCCTCAAATGATCCATTGGCCGGTCGGTCCGGTCCCAAGACGATCAGAGGACCCCTCGCAGCCACCGGTCGTACTCAGCGGTAAGGAGCTCTTCGTCAACGTGTGCCCGGCGCAGCGACTCAACCCACGCGGCGACCATTTCGCCGAAGACATCGACGTTCTCGGGACTCGCCCTTTCCTCCACGGCGAAGAACGCGATCAACTCGGCTGCGGCCCTGTTGCCGGCAGCGCACTGAGGACAGAGCAAGGTCTCGCGGATTCCGACCACGTCGTCACCGCTCTGGTTCTTCCAGGAGTGCTGATAGCGGACCAGCAGCAGCCCTGGAGTGCCGCACGCCGGACATGCCGGCACATCGGCGATGGCGATGCATAACTCATCGTCACTGACGAGTTCGAAAGCGACAGTCGTCGGGGCCTCCTCCGTCACGCCACACCGCTCCAGGCATCCGGTCCGAAGGTGCCCTTGATGTCGGATGCCAGCGAGGAGGCGTCGACCTGTGCCGCCAGGGCGTAGACGGTCGTCTTCTGCGGGCCGCGCACGCTGAGGTGCACGGGACTGTCGCCGGGGTGCGCGTGCAGGATGCGCTTCAGATCCGCGACGGCCTGTTCGGACACCCGGTGGAAGGGCAGAGCCAGGCGCACCGGAGGCTTGCCACCGTGCTCGGCGCTGGAGACGTCCAGCACCGACAGCTCCCTGCCGAAGATGTTCAGGGTGCCGTCACGGTCCTCGATCTTGCCCTTCACCGAAATGACGGTGTCCTCGGTCAGCACATGAGAGACGAGTTGGTAGACCGCCGGGAAGAACAGCACTTCGATGGACCCGTCACGGTCCGCGAAGTTGACGATGGCCCAGTTGTTGCCCTGCTTGGTCATCTTCCGCTGGACGCCGGTGATCAGGCCGGCCAGCTGAACGTCGCCCTTCGTACGTCCTGATGCCAGGAGTTCGGCGACCGTGGTGTCCCTGGCTCCGGAGAGGATGTGCTCGGCGCCGTCCAAGGGATGGGCCGACACGTAGAGGCCCAGCATCTCCCGTTCCACCGCGAGGAGCTGGGAGCGGGGCCACTCCTGCTCCTCCACGGAGAAGTCGAGACCGAACCCGGGCGCGGAGCCTTCGTCGTCACTGCCCCCCAATCCGGCGAACAGGTCGTCCTGTCCGTAGGAGGCGGCCTTCTTGACGGGCACGACGGCGTCGATCGCGGCCTCGTGGATCTCGACCAGACCGCGCCGGGAGTGCCCGAGGGAGTCGAAGGCACCAGCCTTGATCAACGACTCGATGGCCCGCTTGTTCAGGGCCGGCAGCTCGCACTTGTCCAGCATGTCGGCGAAGGAGATGAACTTGCCCTTGGAGCGTCGTCCGGCGACGACCGCCTCGATCACCGCGTCGCCGACGTTGCGCACGGCCCGCATGCCGAACCGCACGTCGTCGCCGACGGCGGTGAACTCGGCCGTCGACTCGTTGACGTCGGGCTGGAGGACCCGGACGCCGTTCGCGCGGGCATCGGCCAGGTAGACGGCGGCCTTGTCCTTGTCGTCCCCGACCGATGTCAGCAGCGCCGCCATGTACTCGGCCGGATAGTTGGCCTTGAGGTAGGCCGTCCAGGCGGAGACCAGACCGTAGCCTGCGGTGTGGGACTTGTTGAACGCGTAGCCGGAGAACGGCAGCATGACGTCCCAGACGGCTTTGATCGCCTCTTCCGCGTAGCCGTTCGTGCGCATGCCGCCCGAGAACTTGTCCCACTCGGCGGCCAGGACCTCGGGCTTCTTCTTGCCCATGGCCCGGCGCAGCATGTCGGCGCCGCCCAGCGTGTATCCGGCGAGCTGTCGGGCGATGGCCATGATCTGCTCTTGATAGACCAGCAGGTGGTGGGTGGATCCCAGGATCGGGTCGAGTGCTTCCTTCAGGTCCGGGTGGATCGGTGCGGGCTCCTGCTTGCCACTCTGCCGCAGCGCGTAGTTGGTGTGGGCGTTGGCGGCCATCGGCCCGGGCCGGTAGAGCGCGAGCGCTACGGCGATGTCCTCGAATCGGGTGGGCTGCATCAGCTTCAGCAGGGCGCGCATGCCGCCGCCGTCGAGCTGGAACACACCGAAGGTGTTGCCGTCCGACAGGAGCTGGTACGTCCTGGGGTCGTCCAGGGGGATGACGACCGTCTCCGGGTCGCCGTCCATCGGATCGACCGTCGCCAGTTTGATGCCGCGGTTCTCCCGGATGTTCTGGATCGCCTGATCGATGACGCCCAGGTTCCGCAGTCCCAGGAAGTCCATCTTGATCAAGCCCATGGACTCGCAGCTGGGGTAGTCGAATCCCGTGATCTTCACGCCGTCCGAGGCGCGCATGTGCAGGGGAATGCGATCTGTCAGGCGGGTCTTGGAGAGGATCACCGCAGCCGCGTGCACACCGGTGCCGCGCATCAGGCCTTCGACACCCTTGGCGGTGTCCATGACCCTCTTCACATCGGAGTCGTTCTCGTACAGCGCCCGGACCTCGCCGGCTTCGCCGTACCGGGGGTGGGAGGAGTCCCAGATGCCCGACAGGGGGATGGTCTTCCCCCCCTGGTCCGGCGGCAGTGCCTTCACGATCCGCTCACCGTGGGAGAACGGGTAGCCGAGGATGCGCGAGGAGTCCTTAATCGCGTTCTTCGCCTTGATCTTGCCGAATGTGTTGACCATGGCGGTGTACGGGTCGCCGTACTTCTCGGTGACGTAGCGGACCATCTGGTCACGCTGGCGGTCGTCGAAGTCGAGGTCGACGTCCGGCGGGTTGATGCGCTCCGGGTTGAGGAACCGTTCGAACAGCAACCCGTGCTCCAAGGGGCACAGTTCGGTGATCCGCGTGGCGTAGGCGACGATGGAGCCGGTCGCCGATCCTCGGCCCGGCCCGACCGGGATGCCGTTGTCGCGTGCGTGCCGGCAGATGTCCGCGACGACGAGGAAGTACGAGGAGAAGCCCATCGGACCGATGACGGCCATCTCGGTCTCGAACCGTTCCATGGCGTGAGCGGGGATCGGGTCGCCGTAGCGCATGGCGAGCCCCTTGAGGACCTCCTTGCGCAGAAAGGCCTCCTGCGTCATGCCCTCGGTGACGTCCGGAAAGTGCGGCATCTCGTCGACGTAGTCGAAAACGTCGTCATACGAGCCGATTCGCTCGGCGATCAGCAGGGTGTTGTCGCACGCCTCCGGCAATTCCGAGAAGAGCTCGCGCATCTCGGCCGCCGTCTTCAGGTAGTACCCGGTGCCTTGGAACTTGAATCGGTTGGGGTCGTCCTTGTTCTTGCCGACGCCGATGCACAGAAGGTTGTCGTGGGCCTCCGCATCGGTCGGACGGACGTAGTGGGCGTCATTGGTCGCGAGCAGCGGAATACTCAGTTCCTTGGCGAGCCGGAGCAGTCCGTCCCGCACTTCGCGCTCGATGGAGAGGCCGTGGTCCATCAATTCGAGGAAGTAGTTCTCCCGGCCGAAGATTTCCTGGTACGCGCCGGCGGTCGCGCGGGCTTCGTCGTACTGACCCAGGCGCAGACGGGTCTGGATGGCTCCCGACGGACAGCCGGTGGTGGCGATGATCCCCTGCGCATGGCCACTGATCAGTTCCATGTCCATGCGCGGCTTGCCGGACGGGAACTGGCCCGTGTAGGACGCCTCGGTGGAGAGATAGAAGAGGTTGCGAAGGCCTTGGACGTTCTCCGCCCACATCGTCATGTGGGTGAACCGGCCACCGCCGGAGACGTCCTTCGAACCCTCCCCGTTCTCACCCATCGCCCGCTGGCCGCCGGGCCCCCAGAACTCCTGCTTCCGGATCCCCCGCGAGGACGGAGCAACGTACGCCTCGATGCCGATGATCGGCTTGACTCCGTCGAACCCCTTGGCAACTGACTGGAATTCGTAGGCACCGAACATGTTGCCGTGGTCACTCATGGCGATGGCCGGCATCCCCTGACGGGCCACCTCCTCGAACATCGGCTTCATCTGCTGCGCACCGTCAAGCATCGAGTACTCGGTGTGATTGTGCAGATGGACGAACGAATCCGACACGACTGAGGCACCTCCGGGCGTGGCTGAAGGCCTCAGCTTAGCCCCATCGAAGCTTCTGACGGCGAGCCAGATCGGCCGGGGGCAGTGCTGATCCCGGGTCAACACCCGGCGAACGAGCGGGTGTTCCGACGAGGCGATCCAGGCGGTGCAACGGGTGGCCCGGGGCCGAAACCGGCAGGTCGGACGAGATCGGCCGAAACACATCGGCCGCATCCGCCCTCGGCTGCACGCACCGGAACGTGGCCGACGCCGACACGGTTCACTTCGACCGGTCAAGGGATCCGTACCGGACCGCCACGTCCCCGAGGCGGAAGCGGTGGGACCGCTTCCGCCTCGGGGGACGTGCGTTCCCGACCTTCCCTCCGAAGACCGTTCGGAGCGCCCGAACCGCACTTCTCCCGCTGTCCGGAAAGTCGATCAGTGCGGTTCCCAGATCAAGCCCCCATCACACTGGTTGCCTGGACAGGTTTTCGGCCATCCCGGCTCCGGAGGGCTGTGCGACCCGTCACTGCCGTCCGAGCAGGCATTGAGGGTTTGTCATGTCATATGACGGCAAATCTGGCCCTGTGGATCACTGACGTGGCCCGACCATGGGTCTTGCGGGTCACGGCCGTCGGTTGATTGGCTGACCTTCCGATCGCCAGGAGGGGGACAGATGTGGCCACGGACGGGAAAGTGTCCGAGTCGGATTACCTGAAGTCGCTGATCATCAGCACCGTGCAAGAGCTCTGGGAAGACAAGGAAGCCCTGGCCAAGTTCCTGAACGTCGTCCGCCGGAGCAGGGGGTTCGGCAACCTGGCCGATACCCTGGAGCAGTCTCCGGTCCGACCCGCGACCATCGATGAGCGCATGGACGAAATATGCGGTGCACCCAAGCACCCGATGGCGTCCACTATTCAGCAGGAGCTGTCCTGCACGGTGTGGCAGGTATCCGAGGTTCAGCAAGAGGCCCGCGGGCAAGCCGTGAAACCGCGCACCTGGGACAGGGAAACGGAAAGGGCCGTACTGCTGACACCCCGAGAGATCGAAGTGTTCTTCCTGCTCGGCGTGGGATCCTCGAACCGGACGATCGCGACGAAGTTGGGGATCACCGAGCGGACCGTCAAGGCGCATGTCGCCCGGATCATGAGCAAGATCGGCGTGGAGTCCCGGCTCCAGGCCGGGCTGGCCGCGTACGCCTACCAGAAGGCCTCACCGGGTGCGACGGCTTCCGATGCGCATCAGGTGAGGAGCATGGCCGAATTCGGGGAGCGCGCAGAAAACACCATGGACCCCGTTCCCGTGGGCGCCCTCCGCTCCAGGTGATCGTGGCGCCGGCGCTCGGCCGGTGATCCCCGAGCCCGGGACCGGCAACGCCTCACGGCCGAAAGCGCAGGGGTCGCCGCAGGACGGGCTACTGCACCGGTCCGCCCGGGCATGAAGACATTCCGACCCACCCCTGACCGCAGCAAGTTCACCGAAAACTCCCCGCACTCCTTCTACCATTCGGAAGTCGACCGGGGAACTGCACCTTCGTACACGCCACCTATTCACCTGTACGAAGGTGCAGCTTTCGCCGCTGGCGGATTCTGCATAGAAATGGGTCCGATAGAATCCGCTCCCGATGGGCGGCATCTCTACACGTGGCTGCCGGTCGACAGCGCCGCGCGAATCGATTTCGACGGCGCGACCGGATCACACAACGACGAAAATCGTGAAGTCTGCTATGCGCAAGCGGAGGATACATGGCTGAGATTACTCCGGAACTGGTCGCTGCCGCGTACGAGGCGGTGACGTGCGGCGACCGGGAAAAGACCGCACTGTACTGGTCCGAGGACCTGCGTTTCTTCGCACCGGGCAGCCACGCCGGATCCGGCTGGCGAGTGGGGCTTGACGACTTCCTGTCCTACGTGCAGGACATGCTCAAGGCGTCCGGCGGTTCATGGACCATGCAGCCCGTCACGTTGCTCATCAACAACGAGGACGGCTACTCGGTCGACGCCAACAAGATCCACGCCGTGCGCGAGGGCGCTCCGGAGGGCAGCACCTCCCCGTTCGACGTGCTCGACATCTCCGGCGTGCAGATGCTCAAGTGGGAGAACGGCAAGGTGGTCGAGGGGTACGGCGGCATCTTCGGCGACGGCGGGACGAACTACACCCAGTGGTGGTCGCCGGTCGACGGCAACGGAGAGCGTCGCTACTGATCCGCGAGGAAGCCCGCGACCGTCTCCGCCAGCTCCGGCGCGGTGATCGCGGTCGTGTGGTTCCCGGGCACCACCGCGTGCGTTCCGTCGGGCAGGGCCCTGGCCAGGGCGTCCGCGGAGCCGTCACGATCGTCGTCGGCACCCACCACCACGAGCGCCGGCACCCTGATCCCGGTCAGAGTGCCGGCGCTGGTGTCGACGACCGAGTCCAGGACGTGCAGCAGCGCCCGGGGATCGCCTCCGGTCGAGATCAGCCACTGCTCGGCCTTCCATTCGGCCGAGCCGGGTTCGAACGTGCCGAGATGGCCGAAGACGTGCCGCAGGTACCGGGCCACCGTGCCGCCGTGACCGGTGACCTCGCGCAGCCCCTGCCCGGCGATGACCGCCCGGCCCGGCACCGCTCCCCGCACCAGCATCCGGACGACGGCGCGGGCGCCCAGGGAGTAGCCGCCGAGGTCGTAGTCGGTGAGTTCCAGGTGCTCGATCAACGCGAAGGCGTCGTCGGTCAGCACGTCAGGTGGGTAGTGCGCGGCGTCGCGGGGTGCGGCGCTGTCGCCGTGGGCCCGCAGGTCCGGCATGATCAGCCGGTGACCACGTTCGGCGAGGGCTGCGGAGAACCCGGACCGCACCCAGTTCTGGGTCCCGGACGAGAAGAAGCCGTGCAGCAGCACGAAGGGCCGCCCGGTGCCCGACTCCCGGTACGCGAGCCTGGTTCCGTCCCGGCCGGGGAAGTGACGCACCGGAAGATCGGCCATGTCGTCGACGGTACCCCAAAGGTCCGCCACCGCCCGAGCCCGGGCAGCGGCGGACCTCGCCGTATCGCCCGGTACCCCGGATCGGCCGTCGGGCCGCCCGGACCGGTGCGCACGGGAGGGGTCAGTAGACACCCTCGATGACCTGCTCGCCGGCGAAGGTGTCGACCGGAGCCGGGGAGGACACCGAATCGCCGATCTGTCCGGTCCGTCCCGGCACTCGGATCACCGTGTCGCGTTCGAGGTTGTTGGGCAGGAACATGCCCTTGCTGACGTGGTTCATCACGATCTGCCCGCGTTCGCCGTACCCCACCGGTTGGCCCGTACCGGGGTTGACGACCCGGAAGGTCACCACGGGGCTCCGCGGGTCGTACACGATGTCCTCGTCCGGGCTGAGCCCCGGGCGCTCGGTCGCGCTCTCCAGGATCATCAGACTGCCGTACCGGCTGATCATGCGAACGTTCGGGAAGTGCTCGTGGCGCAGGACGAACCGCTCGTCGACGGTCATGTGGGCGCCGCCCCAGAAGATCAGTTCCACCTTGGCGTTGATGAGCTCGACCAGCCGCGGCCGGCGCGCGCACGCGCGCAGCACCGGCGGGGTGACCACCAGGAGCCCGACCCGCTGGGTGGCCAGGATGTGCTCCGCCTGGTCGAGGATGTGCTCGACGTACGCCTCGGCCTGGTCCGCCTGCTTGCTCGCGATGACCTTCTTGACCCACCGAGGATCCATGTCGATGCAGAACTTGATCGTGTTCTGGCGTTCGGCGATGTAGTCGTACATGCAGCCGATCTTGTGCGGTCCAGTCGGTGTGAGCACCAGAATGTTGGACGGCTCCCGGTCCGCGAACTGGGGCCCCTTCAGCATCCGGTCCACGGAGTCGGCGATCCAGTCCGGCATGAAGATCGCCCGCTTCGGCGCGCCGGTCGTCCCGCCGCTCTCGAAGACCCGTGGGGCGGGCGGGTTGGGGCCGTAGCCGCGCGGTATCAGGTCCTCGACCGGCACGCTGCGCAGCTCGTCCACCACGTTCGGGAAGCGCTGCAGGTCGTCGTAGGTCCGCACCTCCGTCAGCGGATCGAAGTCCAGCTGCCCCATGCGCCGCAGCCAGAACGGGGACCCGGTCTCCGCACCGAAGTGCCAGCGGACCGCGGTCCGCAGGTATGCGTCGGGGTCGGTCGGATCGGTTGACGGGTCCAGCACGTTCCAGCGCTGGTCCTCGACGGTCGTGGTCATCGGTGGTCTCCGTTCAAGACGTCGTCGGTGTGCTCGCCCAGTTGCGGGCCCGGCCAGCGGATCCGCCCCGGTGTCTCGGAGAGCCGGAATGCCACGTTCGGCATGCAGACGCTGTCGAGTTCGCTGTCGGGTACGGTCACCGTGGCCTGCCTCGCCCGGAAGTGCGGGTCCTGCAGTACGTCGTCCACCTCGTAGATCGGCGCGACCGCGGCCCCGGCCTCCTCGAACGCGACGATCACCTCGTCCCGGCGGAAGCCGCCGATCCATTGTCCGAGTGCGTCGTCCAGCACCTCACGGCGTGACACCCGGCCACGACCGGAGGCGAACCACGGCTCGTCGGCCAGCTCGGGCCGGCCCACCAGGCGGACCACCCGCTCGGCCACCGACTGGGCGGGCGCCGACACGGCCACCCACCGCCCGTCGGCGCACCGGTAGACGTTGCGGGGCGCGTTGTTGTCCGAGCCGCTTCCGACCCGCCGGGGTTTGACCCCGAGCTTGTCGTAGGCGGTCACCTGGGCGCCCATCGCAGCGATCATCGCCTCGGTGATCGAGACGTCGGCCACCTGCCCCCGGCCGATCCGCTGCCGGGCGTGCAGGGCGATCAAGGTCGCGCAGGCGGCCTGCAGACCGGCCATCACGTCCGCCAGCGGGAACGCCGGGAGCAGCGGCGGACCGTCGCGGTCTCCGGACATCGCCGCGAGACCGCTCATCGCCTCCGCGAGGGTGCCGAATCCGGGCCTGCTCGCGTACGGGCCGTCCTGGCCGAACCCGGTCACTCGCGTCACGACCAGGTCCGGATTGGCCTTCTGCAGCACTTCGGGGGAGAACCCCCACCGCTCCAGCGTGCCGGGCCGGAAGTTCTCGATCAGGACATCGGCACCCGCCACCAACTCGATGAAGCGGTCGTGGTTCTGTGGGTCCTTCAGATCCAGGACGACGCTCTTCTTGTTGCGGTTCACGACCTTCCACAGCAGCGGAACGTCGTCGCACTGGTAGCCGTACCTGCGGAGCGGATCTCCGGTGGGGTGCTCGATCTTGATCACGTCGGCACCGAAATCACCCAGCATCGCCGCCGCGAACGGAGCCGCCAGCAAAGTCCCGATGTCGATGACCTTCACATCGGCGAGGGGCGCCGGAGCACCGTCCGGCACCAACTCTTGCTCCGGCATTGAACCATCCTCCGGCATCGGCAGAATACTGGACACTGCCCACTTCTATCGATCGTCCGACGCCGGTGTGAAGTGGACCTTGGTACACCGGTGGTTCTGCACGAAGGTTCACTTCACCTCCCACAGCGATACCGGTTACATGGGGAACCTCGGCATACTGACTGCCGAACTTCAGCCGGTCCGAGTGGCGGGGGGAAATAAATACCATGTCCTTCAGCACACGTCATCTCGACCGTGCACGTGCCGAATCGTTCGGCGCCACGGCCGAGGACTACGATCGTTACCGCCCCGAGTACCCGGTCGACCTGGTGGACGACCTCGTGCACCTGCGCGCGACGGACGTCCTCGACGTCGGGTGCGGCACCGGGAAGGCGTCCGCGGCACTGGCCGCGCGGGGGCTGTCCGTATCCGGGATCGAGCCTGACGACCGCATGGCCCACGTCGCGCGGCGCCGGGGCCTGCCCGTCGAGACCACGACGTTCGAGGCCTGGCATCCGGGCGGGCGGCGGTTCGACCTGATCATCAGCGCGGACGCCTGGCACTGGGTGAACCCGGCGCAGGGTGCCCGGAAGGCCGCGCAGATCCTGGCGCCCGGCGGGCACATCGCCCGTTTCTGGAGCTTCCACGTACTGGACGACCCGATACTCGAGGAACTCGACGGGGTCTACCGGAAGCACGCCCCCGGAGTCCAGGTGGGCGGCGCCCGGCAGAAGAGCACGGCCGGTGTCCGGGATCCGCTGGCGGACGGCGAGGACTTCGTCGCGGTGGCCCAGCGGGACTACCGGTGGAGCCTCGCCCTGAACGCGGACGAATGGATCGGGCTGATCAGTACGTTCAGCGACCATCACCGCATGGCGCCCACGGACCGGTCCGCCCTGTTCGACAGGGTGCGCGAGGTGATCGAGAGCCGCGGCGGAACCGTCCGCACCACCTCGGGCACATTCCTTCAGTTGGCTCGACGCGTGTGAGTTCGGCAGACGAGGAGACAGCGTGTTAGCGATCGAGACCACCTCCGGACCTGTCCGCGGATTCCTCGATCGCGGCGTCCCGAATTGGCGCGGAATACCGTACGGGCGGATTCCGGGCCGATTCCGCCCCGCCCTCCCGGCCACGGCCGGGGACCCCGTCGACGCCGATCGGTGGGGCCCGGTGAGCTGGCAGGTGCCCATGTCCCCGACGCCGCAGCGCTGGAGTCCGCTGTACCCGGACGCCGTGCAGCACGAGGACTGCCTCAACCTCAACATCTGGTCCGCGCGGCCGGAACGCCCCGATCCCCAGCCGGTGCTGGTCTGGTTCCACCCCGGCCGGCACATGGTCGGCGGAACGATGCGGACCGTCGACCCGTGGGCCTACGCGGCCCGGCACGACCTGGTCATCGTGACGGCCAACTACCGCCTGGGGCCGTGGGGTTGGCTGTCACTGGCCGACCTCGACCCGGAATTCGCCGACAGCACCAACCTCGCGGTGCGCGACCAGCTGCTGATCCTGCGCTGGGTTCGGGACAACATCGCCGCCTTCGGGGGGGACCCCGGCAACGTGACGATCTTCGGGCTGTCGACCGGCGGAACCGACGTGGCGACCCTGCTGGGCGTCCCCTCGGCCGTGGGGTTGTTCCACAAGGCCGCCATCTACAGCGGCAACGCCGAACTCGCGCAGTCGCGGGAGGAAGCGGCCGGGCTCGCGGAGCGTTTCCTGAGCGCCGCGGGCAGTCTCGCGAACGACGCCGGCGCCCTTGCCGAGCTGTCGAACGTGGCGCTGCGGTACGCGCATTCGCAGACCCTGCGCGCCGGACAGGTCCGGTACCACGCGGTGGTCGACGGTGACCTGATCCCGCGGCCGCCGCTTCCGGCGGTGGCGGATCGCGCGGAACCGATTCCCGTGCTGGTCTCGGTCACCTCGGAGGAAGCGGGAATCCTGGAGATCGTCGAGGAGGGGGCGGCCGTCGACGCGAAGTACTCCCGGCTGATCGGCGGCCCCGACGGCACGACCCGCGGGGAGAAGGTCAGCCGGCTGTCCGACGAGCTCTACGTCCGTCCGGCCGAGCGACTGCTGTCCGCGCTGAACACGCCGGACCCGGGTGCGGCCGGCAGCGAGCCCTGCTGGGCCCAGGTGTTCGACTACCACCCGACCACCTCGCATCTGGCCGGGTACCCCGGGATCGCCCGCCGCGCCGTGCACGCCGCCGACACCGCGGCGCTGTTCTGCGACACGGACGGACCGGAGGGCACCGCGACCGACCGCGCGGTCGGGGCCCAGGAGCAGAGCGGGCTCGTGCGCCTGGCGCGCGACGGTGATCCGGGCTGGCCGGCGTACACCTCGCAGGCACCCCTCGCCCGCTGGATCGGACCGCGTTCCACGGACCGCGCCGACCTGCGGCCGTTGCCCCTGACCGAGAGTGCGGAGGTTGCGCGATGAGCTCGAGCACCCGGCGGATCGCGTTGGCGGGCGCGCTGAACGTCCGTGACCTGGGCGGACTGACCACCACGACGAACGGCGTCACCCGGTTCGGCCGGCTGATCCGGTCGGGCGGCCTCCAGGACCTCACCCCGGCGGACGTCGAACACCTCACGCGGACGCTGGGCGTCCGCGAGGTCATCGACCTGCGCAGCACCGCTGAGGTACAGCGCGAGGCACCCGGGCCGCTGGCCCGGGTGCCCGGTGTCACGATCCACAACCTGTCGCTGCTCGCCGAGTCTCCCCCGGGCTCGGCCCAGGGCTCGGACCGGGTGGACACCGAGCGGGCGATGCCCTGGAACCGGGCGGGCGCGGACGGTCGGTCCAAGCCCGCGGGCTCGACCGGGCACTACCTCCGCTACTGCGCCGAACGGCCGGACTCCGTGGTGACGGCGCTGCGCGTCATCGCGCACAGCACGGGAGCGACCGTGGTGCACTGCGCGATGGGCAAGGACCGGACCGGGGTGGTGTGCGCGCTGGCCCTCGACGCGATCGGGGTGAGCAGGGAGGCCGTCGTCGCGGACTACGTGCGCTCCGGCGAGCAGATGGCCGAGATCGTGGAGCGGCTGCGCGACAACCCCCTGTACGCCGCCGACATCAGCTCCCGGCCGTTCACGAGCCTGCTGCCGCGCCCCGCCTACCTGCAGGATCTGCTCGACACGTTCGACGACCGGTTCGGCGGCGTCCGCGCGTGGCTCAACTCCCACGGCTGGACGGAGGACGATCAGCGGGCACTGGCCGGCCGCCTGCTCGACTGAGCGACGGGTGACCTGCGCGATGGGCCTGACCTCCACCTCGGTGGCGGTCAGGCCCATCATCGGTCGGTCAGCGGCCGGCCGGGCGTGGCAGTCCCAAGCGGGCACGCAGCGTGGTACCGGAGCCCTGGGGAAACTTCTGCCGCACCGCGCGGGCCGTCTCCAGGACCGTCTCGAACCCGGCGTCGGCGGACGGGACCAGGACGAATCCGTCCGCAGGTCCGGCTTCCGCCTCGCGCAGCAGCTCGTCCACGGGGGTGTCGGCCTTCCGCTCCAGGAGCAGCCGCACGTCCTCCCGGCGCCGCCCGGCCGCACCGCACGCGTCGTTCAACGCACGCGCCACATCCGCCGCGGCATCGGAGACCTCCAGCGGCACGATCGCCAGGTCGCCGAACGCGGCGGCGGAGGCGGCGTCCTCGGCGCAGGACACGCGCCGGACCAGCACCGGGTGTCCCTGCGGCGGGCGGGCGATGTTCAGCGGGCCGGCCACGGTGAAGTACTCGCCGCGGTGGTCCAGGCTGCGCAGCCGCTCGGGCAGGAAGTACACGCCCGATGCGCGGTCCCGGAGGAAGGCGTCGTCCTGGAAGCTGTCCCAGAGCCCGGCCATCACCTGGGCGAACTCGTCCGCGCGGGCCCGCTGCGACGGGAGCGGGGCGGGAGCGTCGGTGTGGTGGTTCGCGGCGTCCGCCGCCACCGCGGGCGGGGCGATCGCCCATCCCGCCCGGCCGCCAGCGAACTGGTCGATCGTCGCGAGCAGCCGGGCGACGTGGTACGGCGCCGAGTACTCGGTCGCGATCGTGGGCACCAGGCCGATCCCCTCGGTCGCCACCGCCAGTGCCGCGGCGAGCGTGCCCGCCTCGAAACCGTCCGGGCCGTCCGGGCCGACCGAGCGCCGGTCCGGCAGGATCAGGGCGTCGATGCCGCCGTCCTGCGCGGCGCGTGCCCGGTCGCGCGCCTGCGCGAATCCGCCGTCCCCGTTGGGGCCGGCGGGCAGCGGGGTGAACAGCGCGATCGTCATTTCACACCTACCCGTGACGCGGTGGTCAGACCGAGATTGTCCCGCAGGGTGCCGTCGGTGTAGGCCGTGCGCACCAGGCCGCGCCGGCGCAGCTCGGGCACGACGTGGTCGACGAAGTCGTCCAACGATCCCGGCAGGTAGGGGAAGTCGACGATGAACCCGTCGGCCGCTCCCTGGGTGAACAGGGACTCCATGTGGTCCGCGAGCTGTTCGGGGGTGCCGGCGACGATGTCGCCGGCCGTGCGCAGGGAGAGTTGACGCAGCGTCAGGTTCTCCCGCCGGGCCAGCTCGATCCAGCGCTGCGCGGTGCTGTGCGAGTGGTTGGACACCGGCAGGTCGGGCACCGGTCCGTCCAGCGGATAGCCGGTCAGGTCCACGTCGCCGAGCTGGTCCTGGAGCGCCCGCAGCGCGACGATGTCGGGCATCAGCTCCTGCAGCTCCCGCAACCGGTCCCGGGCGGCGGCCTCCGTGTCGGCGACGATCGGCTGCAGACCGACCCAGATCTGGATCGACTCGGGATCACGGCCGTACGCGGCCGCGCGGTTCTTGAGGTCGGCGTAGAACTCCTGGGCGTCCGCCAGCCTGGTGTGCCGGGTGAACAGCACCTCGCCGTGCCGGGCGGCGAAGTCCCGCCCGACCGGGGACGCGCCGGCCTGGAAGATCACCGGTCGGCCCTGTGGCGGGGACGGCACGTCGAGCGGGCCGCGCACGCTGAAGAACCGCCCCGTGTGGTCCACCGGTTCGCGACCGTTGGACCAGAGCCGGTTCGTCACCGAGATGAACTCGTCCGCCCGGACGTAGCGCAGATCGTGCTCCATGTGTTCGTCGAAGCCGAAGTTGCGCGATTCCCAGGGCGCGGCCGAGGTCACCACGTTCCATCCGGCCCGGCCACCGCTGAGGTGGTCGAGGGAGGCGAACTTGCGGGCGATGTCGTAGGGCTCGTTGTACGTCGTGGTCGCGGTCGCGGCGAGACCGATGTGGTCGGTGACCGCCGCGAACGCGGACAGCAGCGAGAGCGGCTCGAAGTGCTCGTTGCGCGCGGTCCTGCTCAGATGCTCCACGTCGGTGCCCCACAACGCCACGACGTCGGGGACGAAGAGGCAGTCGAACACCGCGCGTTCGAGCGTGCGCGCGTTGCGGCGGTGGAATTCGAAGTCGAGCTGGGCGTCAGGTCGGGTCAGCGGATGCCGCCAGGCGGCGATGTGCCCTCCTGGACCGTCGATGATCGCTCCCAGCCGCAGCACTCTGGGCTGCCGTGCCATGTCGCCTCCCGCAGGTGTTCTCCGGCCGGTCACTCGGACAGTGCCGCCGGCAGTGGGTTGCTCGCCGATTCCGAGCCGATGCGCTCGCCGGGGGTGAACCGCACCGGCATCCGCAGGTAGCCGTGGATCTGGCCCACGGTGGGGTACTTCTCGGCCTCGCCCGTGATGATCTGGTAGTCCGGCATGCGCGCCAGGACCTCGCCGATCACGACCTCGAAGTCCATGCGGGCGATGTGGCGTCCGATGCACCGGTGGATGCCGACGCCGAACGCCGCCTGCCGGCCGGCGTCCCGGTCCAGGTCGATGACCTCC
Organism: Kitasatospora sp. NPDC087861; assembly: GCF_044742585.1. NCBI lineage: Bacteria > Bacillati > Actinomycetota > Actinomycetes > Kitasatosporales > Streptomycetaceae > Kitasatospora > Kitasatospora sp. NPDC087861. The sequence continues at coordinate 5,728 of NZ_JBIUUS010000008.1, read as the reverse complement.
GGCTGCGGGAACACCTTGGCGTCCAGGTTGGCCGCGGCCCACGACAGCAGCACGCGCTCGCCCTTGCGAATCGGGCAGCCGTCCACCGTGGTGTCCGCCATCGCGGTGCGTCCGGCGCCCATGACCGGGGTGAAGTACCGCAGGAACTCGTCGCACACCTCGGGGATCCGCTCGGGCGAGTCGACGAGCGTCTTCCGGGCGTCCCGGTTGCGGTCGAGGTAGTCGAGGGTTGAGGCGAGCAGGGCGGTCGTGGTGTCGACCCCGCCGGGGATGACGGCGTTGCAGACTCCGACGACGTCCTCGTCGGAGAGCTTCTCCCCCCCGATCTCGACCTGGGTCAGGAAGCTGATGAAGTCGTCGCCCGGGTGGGCGCGGCGCTTCGGAACCAGGGCGCGCACCTCTTCGATCAGCCGCGCGAAGTCGGCCTCCACGCGGTCGAACTCCGGGGTTCCCGGGTGGGTGTAGACCAGCGCGTGCAGGACGTCGGCGTAGACCCGCCAGTCGTCCATCGGCAGTCCCACGAGTTCGAGGGTGATCAGCGCGGGCACCGGGTTCGACAGGTCGAGCACCAGGTCGATCTCGCCGCTCTCGATGAACTTGTCGACGCACCAGGTGGCGTACTGCTGGATGCGCGGGCGCAGCCGTCGAGCGGCCGGCGGGGAGAAGAAGGTGTTGAGCGCCTTGCGCCATTCCGTGTATTCGGGCGGGTCGATTTCGAGCGGCAGACCGCGGAACGACGACGCCGGAACGACGGTCCCCTGCGGCCGGCCCGGCACATTGGGAAGTTCGTGCGCGGATGAGAACAGTTCGGGCTGGTGCGCGACCCGGGACACCTGCTCGAATCCGGAGACTAGCCAGAAGCCGCCGTGCTTCCGGCTGTAGGACACCGGGCAATGGGTGTTCATCGCGATGTTCGCGGCCCAGGGGTCGGCGGCGTACTCCGCCGAGTGATGATCGAAATCTGTTTCAGTCCGCTCTTCGGACATCGCCCCATCCTTCCACCCGGCACGCCGGAATACTCATTCGGTTCTATCGGATCCGCACAGGCGGGGTGAATCATACCTTTGTACATATATGTGCGCGTGTACGAAGGTCCACTTATGGTCGCTCCCCGGGGCCATTAAATTCTACCGAGACCTCAGACGTATCCGAATCTCGCAAGGAAGTGACGCCATGACGGTCGGACCATCCGGCGCGAACAGCGACGTCGCGAATTTCTACAACGGCAGTGGAAAAGTTCGCGTAGCAGGAAAGATACGAGACCGCTGGGGCGGTAACCTGCACAACGGGTACTGGCACGACGATGACGACGACGCGCCCCCGGAGGTGGCGACGGACCGGCTCACCGATCTGATGATCGAGCGCCTGGCCCCGCAGCCCGGACAGCGCGTGCTCGACATCGGCTGTGGCATCGGCAAGCCGGCGACCCGGCTGCTCCGGACCCACCCGGTGGACGTGGTCGGGATCACGATCAGTGAGTCCCAGGTGGCGCAGGCCCGGGCCGGCGTATCCGAGGCGGGTCTCGCGGACCGTGCGACGTTCGAGTACGCGGACGCGCAGCGGATGCCGTTCCCGGATGACTCGTTCGACGCCGCGTGGGCGCTGGAATCGCTGTTCCACGTCCCGGACCGGGACCGGGCGCTGGCCGAGACGGCGCGGGTGCTGCGGCCGAAGAGCCGGTTCGTGATCGCGGACTTCGTGCTGCGGACGCCGATCAGCGAGGAGGGCCTGCAGGCCGTCCAGCGGATCTGCGAGACCTTCGGCGTGCACACGGTCGGCCCCCTGGACGACTACCTCGCCCAGCTGTCCTCGCACGGCTTCACCGGCTTCGACGTCCTGGACATCAGCGACAACGTGGCGCGCACGGGGAACCTCCTCGCCGACGCCTGGGAGGACGTGCGGGAACAGCTGGTGGAGGACGGGAACTCGGACAAGGTCGACGCCCTGATCACGGCGACCCGCGACTTCTCCAACACTCCGGAGTTCGGTTACGTCCTCGTCTGCGCGACGCTGGGCTGACCCGTCCGGTCGGTTCATTCGATCGTCCGGCTCCGCTGCATCGCGCCGAAGGCGCCGTAGGGGTAGCCGGCCGGCCGCGGGTCGCTCGCCTCGGTGAGGCGAGCGACCTCGTCGTCCGCCAGGGTGATCCACCGGGCCTGGAGGTTGTCCGCGAGCTGCTGCGCGTTCCGCGCGCCCAGGACGGCCCCGCTGACGCCCGGTCGGGCCGTCACCCACGCCAGCGCCACGGCGCCCGGGGTGACGTTCCGCGCGACGGCGATCTCGTCGAGGATCTTCAGGATCTCCCACGTGCGGTCGCTCGCGGCGTGCGAGCGGTACAGGGCGTTGACGTAGGCGGCGTGCATCTTCCCGCGCTCGCGCTGGTCGGCGAACCTCGCCGGGCCGTCCGGCGCGGCGTGCGGTGCGTACTTGCCGCTGAGCAGGCCCCCGGACAGCGGCGACCACGCGAGCAGCCCCAGGCCGTTGGCCCGGCCCGCCGGGACGATCTCCCATTCGACCTCCCGGCACAGCAGGCTGTACTGCGCCTGGAACGTGACCGGCCTGGCCAGCCCCATGGAGTCGGCCAGGCCGACGGCCCTCTGCAGCTGCCAGCCGGTGTAGTTGGAGATGCCGACGTAGCGGATCTTTCCGGCGCGCACCGCGTCGTCGAGGAACCGCAGGGTCTCCTCCTGCGGCGTCAGGGGGTCCCAGGTGTGCGCCTGGTAGAGCGTCACGCAGTCGACGCCGAGGTTGCGCAGGGACGCCTCCAGCGCGCGGGTCAGGTTGTGCCGCGTGTTGCCCCACTGGTTCCGGCCCGCCGTGGTCGTGAAGCCGCCGCCCTTCGTCGACAGCAGCATCCGCTCGCGCACCTCCGCCGTCTGGGTGCGCAGCCACCGGCCGACGAGCACCTCGGCCTGGCCGTCGGCGTACGCGTCCGCCGTGTCGATCAGCAGGCCACCGGCGTCGGCGAAGACGTCCAGCATCCGGATCGCCTCGGACTCGTCGGTACTGCCCCCGAAGGTCGCGGTGCCGAGCGCGTAGATCGAGGTGGCGAGTCCGCTCGCGCCGAGGGGGACATACTTCATGGGTTCGTCCTCACTGACCTGCCGGGCCGGCGGACCGGCGGTATGCCGCCCATCGCGCGCTCGCGTCGCGGAGCTCGCCGGTCATGCGGTTCGGATGGTGGACCGCGACGTACTGCCAGTACCTGGCCAGCACGCCCGCGAAGGCGTCGAGCACGCCGGGCTCCGCGGACCGCCAGGCGGGGACCCGGGCGGCCCACTGTTCCGCTGTGCGCGGCGAGTTGCCGGCGTAGACGAGCCACACGACCCAGCAGGCCGGGTCGATCCACGCCGCGCCCCGGATGGCGGTGGCCCAGTCGACCAGGCGGGCCTGCCCGGACGGCGTGACGAGCACGTTCGTGTGGTGCCAGTCGGTGTGCAGCAGGGTGTCCCCGTGCAGCATCCGGGCCGACGCCGGGTCGTCCAGGTACGGCGCCCAACGCTGCTCGGCCCGGGGAACCGGGGCGTCCTGGCCGGCGACCGCGCCGAGTTCCGCCATCACGTCGACCACCAGCGGCAGGTCGCGGGATCCGGCGTGGTAATCGGCGCGGCGGCCCTCCAGGTACTCGAAGCCGAGCACGTCCCAGCCGTCCGTCTCGATGCGCCACAGCAGTTGCGGCCCGAGCGGAACGACGAACGGGTTGACCGCCACTTCGCAGCCCTGGGCGAGCGCCGCCGGGTGGTCCGTGCGCAGCCCTTTGACGAACACGCGGTCCCGGCCGCTCCACACGGTGGCCGCGACGTGGCTGCTGTAGCCGTCCCGTGCCGGCTGAACCCGCTCGACGGGTCCGACGTTCGACTCGATCGCGGCGACGACGGCCGCGGGCAGGTCCTCCCAACTGCCTCTCAGGGAGACGGCGCTGGGTGACAGGTCGGCGAGATCGCCGGCTACGGGCTCCACGGTCATCCTGTTATTCCGAGTCCAACGAAATGGCCAGCGCCGGGCAGGTGTAAGCCGCCTGGTGCACGTCTTCCGAGTCCTCCTCGGATGCCGCGCCCTCCAGGACGATGGCGATTCCGTCCTCGTCCTGGTCGAACCAATCGGGCGCGGCCAGGACACACTGGCCGGAACCGATACATTTTTCCCTGTCCAGATTGATGCGCACGAAGCCTCTCCCCGCGTCGACGGTCACCACTTCACCGGAAGTTCATTCACCCCGTAGATGGCCAGATCGAGTTTGTACGAGATCTGGTCCACCGGGATCGCGAGTTCGAGGGTCGGAATGCGCCGGTAGAGCGTTCCGTACACCACCTGTAGCAGAACCCGCGAGAGCTGCTGTCCGAGGCACTGGTGCACACCGAACCCGAAGGCGAGATGGTGCCGGGCGTCACGGTGCAGATCGAGTGCGTCGGGATCCCCGTCGAATGCCCGCGGATCGTGGTTCGCCGTGTCGGTCGCGACGATGATGCCCTCGCCCTTGCGGATGAGCACACCGCCGACCTCCAGGTCCTCCTTGGCCACCCGGCGCCTGCCCAGGTGCGCGACGCTGAGGTAGCGCAGCAGTTCCTCGACGGCGTTCGCGATGAACACCGGATCGCGCGATTCCCGGACGAGCTCAAGCTGGTCGGGGTGGGTCAGCAGGGCCATCGTCCCGAGCGTGGTCATGTGCGCGGTCGCGCCGTGTCCGGCGGCCATCACCAGCAGGGCGGTGGCGACGATCTCCTCGTCGGGCAGTTCGCCGGCGCGCACCAGGTGCCCGATCACGCCGTCGCTCGGATCGGTGTGGGCCTGCTGCACGAGCGAACTCAGCAACGCGCGCATGTCCTCGACGACCCGGGCGTGCACCGAGTCGGGCGAACCGGGCACCGCCATGATCCTGCCGAGCGCGGCGAACCGCTCGCCCTCGCTGTGGTGCACGCCGAGGACTTCGCAGATCGCCTTGGACGACATCGGCACGGCGAGGTCGGCGAACAGGTCCGCGGTGTTCCCGGCGGCGAGCATGGCGTCGACCAGCTCGTCCATGGTCCGCTGGAAGACCGGGCGCAGGGCCTCCGCCTTCCGGTTCGAGAAGTCCGCGGTGACCATGCGCCGCAGGTACGCGTGCTCCGGGTCGTCGACGGTGGGCATGGAGCGGTTGCGGGTGTGGAACGCCTTCGCCTGCGGAGCCGCGAACGTGTATCCCGGCAGCCTCTGGTCGGAGCTGGCCCGTGCATCGGTCAGCACCTCCCGGGCCTCGGCGTACCCGGTGATCAGCCAGGGGGTGCTGCCGTCCCAGATCCGCACCCGGGATACCGGGGCGGTTTTGGCGAGTTCACGGAGTTTCACCGGCAGATCGAGCGGGCACCCGGGCGTCCGGTCCATCGGATAAAATGGATCCTCGAGCTGGGTTGACATGCCTTCAGTTTCACCCAGCCGGTGGATATGCGTAAAGTGAACCTTGGTACATCACACTTTTTCTCACACGAAGGTTTACCCGCGGATTCACGACACGCGGCACCCGAACCCGACCAGAAGCGCATTTCCCACGACTCGGACGCACATTCCGATACGGTCGTGCCGGCACCGGAAAAACACCCCGTGAAATGACCTCAGGAAACGGCGCACAGAATTAAATGGCGGCGGGGGGGGGGGCCCCCGGGGCGGGGGCGCCCCCCCCCCCCCCCCCCCACACAACCCCCCCCCCCCCCCCCCCCCCCCCCCCCCCCCCCCCGCCCCGCCCCCCGCCCCC